>NZ_JAJCHF010000016.1:0-47071 GCF_020554365.1 Streptococcus sp. 210928-DFI.4.42 | reverse complement strand
AGGTGGGACGACGAAATCGAATTCTAACGAATAACCGATTTCTGTCCCACTCTCACTTTTCTCATAGCGGAAAGTTTCGGTATTTTTTGATTTGTTCTAAAAAGAACTCATTTTTATTTCTTTTCAGAATCACTTAACCTATCTTATATTAAAAAAGGTTGTTTATGTTCTAAAAGAATTCTACATGGACTTGTGGTATACTAGGAAGAGATCATTCACTTATGAAGGAGAAAATAATGGTTTTACCAAATTTTAAAGAAAACCTCGAAAAATATGCCAAATTGTTGGTGGCGAACGGCATCAACGTGCAACCTGGCCATACCTTGGCTTTGAACATCGATGTGGAACAAAGAGAATTGGCCCACTTGATTGTGAAGGAAGCCTATGCCTTGGGTGCGCACGAAGTGATTGTCCAATGGGCAGATGATTTTACGACCCGGGAGAAATTCCTCCATGCACCGATGGATCGCTTGGACAACGTGCCTGACTATAAGATTGCAGAGATGAACTACCTCTTGGAACACAAGGCGAGTCGTTTGGGTGTGCGCTCATCTGATCCAGGTGCCTTAAATGGTGTCGATGCAGAGAAATTGTCTGCTTCTGCCAAGGCTTTGGGCATGGCCATGAAACCAATGCGCATCGCCACTCAATCCAACAAGGTTAGCTGGACCGTGGCTGCAGCAGCAGGACTAGAATGGGCGAAAAAGGTCTTCCCAAATGCGACTAGTGATGAAGAAGCAGTGGATCTCCTGTGGGATCAAATCTTCAAGACCTGCCGGGTGTACGAAGAAGACTCAGTCAAGGCTTGGGAAGAGCATGCAGCTATTCTCAAGAGCAAGGCAGATACACTTAATAAAGAACAATTCTCAGCCCTTCACTACACAGCACCAGGGACTGATTTGACTCTTGGCTTGCCGAAGAACCACGTTTGGGAATCTGCTGGAGCTATCAATGCCCAAGGCGAAGGCTTCTTGCCAAACATGCCGACAGAAGAGGTCTTCACAGCTCCTGACTTCCGTCGTGCAGAAGGTCATGTCACTTCCACAAAACCGCTTAGCTACAATGGGAACATCATCGAAGGCATCAAAGTGACCTTTGAAAATGGAGAAATTGTGGATATCACAGCTGAAAAAGGCGATCAAGTCATGAAAGATTTGGTCTTCAAAAACAAGGGAGCGCGTGCCTTGGGGGAATGTGCCCTCGTACCAGACCCAAGCCCAATTTCCCAATCAGGCATTACCTTCTTTAACACCCTCTTTGATGAAAATGCCTCTAACCACTTGGCCATCGGGGCAGCCTATGCAACCAGCGTAGAAGGGGGCGCAGAATTCACAGAAGAAGAACTCGAAGCAGCCGGCCTCAACCGCTCAGACGTCCATGTTGACTTCATGATTGGCTCAAGCCAAATGGATATCGACGGTATCCGTGAGGATGGAACACGCGTACCACTCTTCCGTAATGGAGATTGGGCAATTTAAGGAGAAACTATGATTGGAAGTATGTTTGTCGGTCTTTTGATCGGACTTCTAGCTGGAGCTATCACCAATCGTGGCGAACGCATGGGATGTTTTGGGAAAATGTTCCTGGGCTGGATTGGTGCCTTTTTAGGACAATTACTCTTTGGTGCTTGGGGACCAAGCCTAAACGGTACAGCAATTATCCCATCGATTCTCGGTGCCATGATTTTATTAGCCATCTTCTGGGAAAGAGGAAGCTAGGTTTAACTTGCTAAAACAGATAGAGTGGTTGGAAATCTTCCAACCTCTTTTTTAGTCAAAACTTGATCATCAAAGTAAAATCAGGTATGATGGAAGGTATGTTCTGTTATGATTAAATAAGATAATTATGGCTGTGGTAGACTGGTGAAAAGTTAGTTTAGTTTCTCCGTCTAAGAATGAAACAGTATAGAAAGTAAGATCAATCTATGTTTAAACCAGTAAAACTCGAGTATTTGCCGAAAATGAATTTTCGCTATCGTTTGTTAAAAGTAGAGAATGAGTGGTATTTAATGGAAGTCGATCGGCCAATTATGACAAGTTATTTTCTCCCATGGTTTACCTATTTTGTCCCTCATAAAGCCTATCAGCTGACAGAGGATGAAGTACAAACAATAGCTCCAAAAGTGTTTGAAAGAGATAATAACATACTTTCAACTCAGACTAAAGCAGGGATTTCAGCTCTTGGTGCTGGTTCCTTAGCAGTTTTACTAGGCAGAGCTTTTCCGATAGAGGATTATTTATATTTTACTTCCCATCTACTCAATCTAGTGCTAATGATCCTTGTTCTATGTATTGTTGTTGGGCTTCGTATTTGGCTGAGCACTAGGAAAATAGAGACTGTAATGATGGCTTCTCAAAAAGCCAATACAATCTATTGTCGTCCAATGAAATTGAGGATAGTACTAAAAAAACTTTTTTTAGCGACTTTTGCTTTGTTTCTATCAAGTGCAATGTTTTATTCAGTTTTGAGTAAAAGTAAGCCAAATCTATTTGTTCATATAGGCTTATGTGTTTTTTCATTTTTTTATTTAGCATCAGGTAATGTAGTATTATATGCTTCAGACGATGATTATAAGGTGAAAATTAAAAAAATGAAAAGAGCGGACTAGTTTTTCTCCTAAAGTATAAAACGACCAAGAAAGGACAATCTATGTTTCAACCAGCAAAAATCGAACGGTTGCCCAAAATGAACTTTCGCTACCATTTATTAAAAGTCGATGGGGTGTGGTATTTGATGGAGGTCGATCGGCCGATTATCATCACCTATTTTCTGCCATGGTTTGTTTATTTTATCCCTCATAAAGCCTATCAGCTGACAGAGGATGAAGTGGGAGTCCTAGCTCCGAAAGTGTTTGAGAGAGACAAGAAGCATCAGAGTTTAGTGAATAATCAAATTGGGAAGACCTCGCTTGGTTTAGGTATAACCTCCATGCTATTAGCAAGGGCATTTCCAATAGAAAAATACCTCAATTTTACCTCTCACTTGCTTAATCTATCCTTGATGATGTTGATTTTAATTTTTGTAGTGGGACTTCGGATTTGGATGGGTAGAGGAGAAGGGATGCAGGAAATTGTGGCAGATAAAACACCTCGAAAAGTGTATTGCTTTCCAGAATATATAAAAAATATACTATTACCTCTAATATATGTAACTTTTCTTATAGTCATGTTCATTGCAGTATGTTATGCAATTTTAATAAACTTTGAGCCCAATTTTATAATACATTTTGGTCTATTAATCTCATCATTTCTGTTTTTTATCTCTGGGAATTTAATTTTTTATTCCCCAATTATCTCTTTCAAAGCTAAAATCAAGTAGATCCAGTCGAGTGAAATTCAGAAGCAAGAGCAACATCCATCTGCTTTTGGATCTTAAAAGAATTTTTTAGAAAGGAGTTTGTCATGAAAAACGAAAAGAAAGTCAATATTGAGCAGGCGAACAAAGTCTACTTTAAAAGTTTAGCCAATACACGTGCTTCAGCGGCTATGATGATCAATTCGTGGACAGGCGTATTTCTGTTCGCATTTGAAATCCTTTGTTTTTATTCGTATGATGTATCGAAAGGTATAAAACCATTTAGTCATTGGTTTTTTGATATCCTTGTCATCTATTGTGTTTACCATATCATTGCATTTTTCTTGCCGTTAATGGGGGCATTTATATATAGAAGACAAGTGTTGTCAACGACTCTACTCTTATTCACCTATGCAGGAATGTTTTTATCGCTCCAAGTCATGGGCTTGCTCATCATTGTTTCTGCTCTGGCAAATAAAGAATTTGAGGTAGGTTTCCCAAAATATGGCTTCATCGTCATTACTTTTCTTGTGATTTGTACCTTATTGGGCTTTATTTATCATTATTTTTGGCTTAAGAAGCAGTTAAAGATTGGCTTTTCACCAACTAGAACCTTGGGAAATTATTTCGCAAAATCAAGTAGTTACAGTAGCAATGCCCTAACGATCATCTTCGTCTGCTCCATGATAGGAGCGGCCCTTACTGGCTATTATGGAGTGGTGCTAGGAGTATCCGTAAGCATACTATTCAGTTACGCCTTTACTCAGTTGCTGACAGAAGTGGGTTACCTCTTGTATTTGAAAACAAAAAGCAAGGAATGCTGGGAGGATGAACCTGAGGATAATCCGACGTTGTGGGATTTACTATGGAATTGGTTGAAAGGCTTCAGTCTGAAAAAAGCTAAACTTCGTATTCCGTTAGAAATAGTGAGCTATCTATTGATAATTGTAGCACTTGATCATTTAGGATATGCTGATGCAAGTGTAAGACGACCAATCTGGTTGGTGTGGATTGTCAGAATGATTACCCTAGGAATCGTCTTGGACTTCTTCATTAGCATGGTTCGTGCTATCATGCGCAAGTTTTCGAATAAAAGGCAAGGCAAAAAATAATGAAAAATACCTAACCGAGAGTTCCCTCAGTTAGGTATTTTTGTCATTTACGCTATTCTAAAATCAAAAGGCCTTCTTTAATTTCAAATGGATTGTTTGGATTGATGCGGTCATAGAACATGATACCGTTGGTGTGGTCAATTTCATGTTGAACGACGATGGAGTTGTAGCCTTTGAGTTTGATGCGTTTCTTTTCCCCATCTTTTGTGAAATACTCAACCGTCACGCGGGCATGTCGAACCACATAGCCTGGGACGTTGCGGTCAACAGAGAGACAGCCTTCCCCGTCGCCAAGAGCCGCATCTTGAACAGAATGGGCGACAACCTTTGGATTGTACATGACTTCTTGAAGGCTATAGGCTTCTTTTGGTGGGTTACCATCGGCATCTTCTGGATTGGGAACCAAAACAGCGATGATTCGTTTAGAGATATCCAGCTGAGGAGCTGCGAGTCCCACTCCTCCACGGAGGCCAAGTTTTTCAGCCATAATAGGGTCTTGAGAATGGTGCAAGAATTGCATCATTTTTTCACCTAGGATAATTTCCTGATCAGACAAAGGGAAGGTCACGTCTTCTGCAACAGCTCGAAGTGTGGGATTTCCTTCGCGGATAATGTCATCCATATCAATCAAATGGGATGCTCTTGTAACTTTTTCAATTGCTTTCATCGTTTTACTCTCACTTTCTTTCTACCCTCCATGATAACACAAAAGAGCCTAAAATTAAAGTTATCTGTCGACGGTTTCCGCATGTTTGATGGACAAATCATTCATCCTTTTTGCATCTAAAATCGTATAGATTCGTCCTTCTCTTTGGACTAAGCCCTCTTCGATCATCTGCTTGATGACACGGCTAAGGTGGCGGTAGCTGATCCCAAAACGCAGGGCCAGCTGATTCATCTTGGGCTTGAGGGTCCCATTTTCGTCGCAATGCTTCAGAAAATGCGAGGCGAGGCGTTCCTTGACCGAATAATGAAAGTTGGCAGGAGCCAAATAGTTGATCTGGTGCAATTTCTCAGCCAAGGTCTTGGCCGTAGAGCGCAAAAAGGTTGGATCAAGCAGGAGGCGCTTCTTAAAGTGCAGGGCTGGGAGCTGGACGACTAGCGAGTATTGGTCTGCAATGACTGATGAGATACAGACCCGATCGAGCAGGAGCTCAATCTCTCCTAAGAGTCCAGGTTTTTCTTGGATTTCAAGGATGGTGTCGCTGCCATTTTCGAGACTGTGGACAATCTTAAGCCGGCCTTTGAGAAAATAAGGAATGACATCTTGCTCAGAACCCTGGCGACAGATATAATCTCCAGCCTGGTAGAGAACGAGGTCCAGCTGGCTGAGGCAGTCGCCCGGAAAGATCTGGTCCAATTGGTAGTCTGTGATGATTTCCTTGAGTCTTGTAGATGGGGAAATTTTTTTCATCTCAATCTCCTAAAATAGGACAAATGTCCTGTTTTTCTATTTCTAAATTGATTATACTAGGATTCTATTGAAAATACTAGTTTGAATCTTTTTTGAAAAAACTAGTGAAATCAAAGTATTACCAGTAAAGTATAGGAAATAAAAAAATGAAAAAAACAATGGAAAGAATCAGTCTCTTGAGTTTGTCGCTCATGCTGATCTCATCTTTTTCAATTACAGCCGGTTTGCCAGCTATGAAGGCCTATTTTAGCCAATTCGGCTATACAGCAAGTCAGGTAGAACTCTTGGTTTCCCTGCCAGCTTTTGCGGTCGTGGCCATGCTCTTTTTAAATAGCGTGATCGAGCGGTGGATGAGTGAGCGCCAGATGATTGTTGCAGGGCTCTTGCTCTTTTCAACTAGTGGTCTCGTGCCTTTGTTCGTGCAGGACTATCCTCTCATCTTTCTGAGTCGTTTGCTCTTTGGCTTGGGGACAGGAATGATCAATGCCAAGGCTATTTCAATTATCAGTGAGCGCTACTCAGGCAATGACAAGACCCGGATGCTGGGTTATCGGGGGTCTGCTGAAGTGGTGGGCTCTGCCATCTTGACCTTTATCGTGGGGCAACTCTTGCCTCTGGGATGGCCAGCGATCTTTGCCATATACGGTGGTGGTTACTTTATTTTACTCCTCTATCTCCTTTTTGTTCCCTATCCTAAGGGGAAAAAACAGGCTAGCTTGAAGGAGAAAAAGTCGGGATCCGTCCGCCTACGCTCCCCTCAATGGCGTTTTAGTCTGATGCTAGCCGTGATTGCTGGTATCATCATTTGCTTCAATTCTATTATCAGCCTGCGCGTGCCGGATATCATCGTTGATGCGCGTATCGGAACAGCGACAACAGCTGGAACCGTCTTGAGCCTGATGCAATTGACAGGGATTGTAGCAGGAGTGGGCTTTGCCAGTTTGACACATGTTTTCAAAAAGAACTTGCTCATGATCATGTGCTTTGGTTTCGGTCTGGCTTTTGCCTTGATTGGTTTGTCCAGCCAGCTGTGGAGCCTGATTCTAGGAACCCTCTTGGCCGGTTTTACCTACAGTACGGGAGTTACCAGTATCTTCTATCACCTATCTGAAAAAATCCCGACCAATCTCTTGAACCTTGCGACCTCGCTGGTCTTGATCGGCTGCAATCTCGGGTCAGCCCTCTCTTCTTTCTTCATCCAGTTGGTGACGCCACTAGCTCCTACCAATCATCTGCTCTTTGTCTGGATTGGTGCTTTGATGGTCCTAACGGGAGTCTTCGCCTCACAATTACTAGCACGAACGAAATGATGGAGAAATCATTTCGTTTTTTTAATTCAATCTATTGCGTCCTGTCACTAGCTCGTGTTATTATAGGAGGAGTGTGAAAAAAAGATTAGTTTAAAGGATAGAATAATGAAAAAAATCATGGAGAAAGTGAGTATTCTCGCGCTTTCATTTATTTTGACGACCTCGTTTTCGATTTCGAGTGCGCAGTCGGCCATGTTTGCCTATTACAAGGGAATTCCTCACAGCATGATTGAGCTCTTGGTCTCGCTTCCTTCTGCCGGGATCATGGTTTCACTCATCTTCAATAAATGGATTGGACGCCTATTTTCAGAGCGTCAGATGATTGTGACGGGCTTAGTTGCTTACGCTCTATGTGGCTTTATTCCCTTAATCAGTCCAGCTTATCCGGTTGTCTTTTTGTCTCGGATTATTTTCGGGATGGCGGTTGGCTTACTCAATGTTTCTGCCATTGCCATTATCAGTGAGCGCTATAAAGGAAAAGAACGCGTCCAAACTCTTGGTATTCGTGGTTCTGCAGAAGTTGTTGGGACGGCCGTTTTGACCTTTGGAGTGAGCCTTTTGATTCGCTTTGGCTGGCAGGCTGCCTTTCTCGTTTACGGCATCAGCATTCCTATCTTACTTTTGTATCTCTTATTTGTGCCTTATGGATCTAAGACAGAAGCAGTGGAGGAAAAACACCGGGATGTCAAGATGACGGGGGGACAATGGCGGACGGCACTAGGCTTAGCAGTCGTTGCGGCAGCTATCGTCTTGTCCAATGTCATGATCACCGTTCGGATTCCAAGTGTGGTCGAGCAAGTAGGGCATGGTACTGCCCAAACTGCTGGGATTATTTTAGCAACCATGCAATTTGTCGGAATCCTTGCAGGATTAGCCTTCTCCCCATTAACCCAGCTCTTCCGCGATCGCTTGTTGGTAGTTTCGGGAGTGGCCTATGGCTTGACCCAACTGTTGATCGGGGTTTCTACCAATCTCTGGATGCTCGCCATTGTGACCATCCTTGCAGGTTTTGCCTATAGTGTGGCTCTCACAACTGTTTATAATGTCTTATCTGATCAGATGCCAGCTGGAGTATTAAGTCAGGCAACATCCATTGCGGTGTTGGGGTGTAGTGCAGGTTCGATCGCAACGACCTTTGTCCTTAGTCTATTAGGGACGATCTCATCTGCTCCAGCCTTCATTTTTGGATTTTCTGGTATCCTCATGATCCTGATTTCCTTTTTTGGTCTTTGGATTGTACGAAAGAGCGGGAAGTAATCATGCGACTAGATAAATTTTTAGTGGATTGTGGCGTGGGGAGCAGGTCCGAGGTCAAACAACTCCTCAAGCAAAAGAAAATCGCAGTAAATGGAAAAAAAGAGACAGCAGGAAAACTACAGATTGATCCAGACAAGGATCAGGTGACCTTTATGGGAGAAAACTTGGTCCATGAAACCTTCGTGTATTATCTGCTTAATAAACCAGCTGGAGTCATCTCAGCGACTGAAGATGATCACCACCAAACTGTGGTAGATTTATTGGACGAGACAGCCCGTCACAAGGAAGTATTTCCTGTCGGGCGTCTAGATATCGATACCCATGGCTTACTACTTTTGACCAATAATGGCAAGCTCGCCCATGCCATGCTTTCGCCGAAGAAGCATGTGTCGAAGATCTACCGTGCCCAGGTGGCTGGGATCATGGATGAGGCAGATGTGGCCCGTTTTGAAGCTGGCATTGCCCTCAAAGACTTCACGACCCTGCCTGCGAGATTGCAGATCTTAGAGGTGAATGAGGCAAATACCAGCTCCTACGTCGAAATCGAAATCGCTGAAGGAAAATTCCATCAGGTCAAGCGCATGGTCGCTGCCTGTGGTAAGGAAGTGGTGGATTTAGAGCGGATCTCTATGGGTCCTCTAACGCTAGATCCAACTCTTCCATTGGGAGAATGGCGGAGACTCTATCCTTCTGAACTCAAGTCCCTAGAGGTCTTCGGAGTTCCTTTATAAGCAAAAAACCAAGAGGCTGGGACAAAAGTCCTAGCCTCTCAATTATTTTTAGATTGTCGAGCAAGACGCAGTGGTTGAGTGGGCTCTACTACGCTGATTTCATCAGCTTTTACAGCCCTACTCAACTGTGCGGAGGTGGGACGACGAAATCGAATTCTAACGAATGACCGATTTCTGTCCCACTCTCTATTTTTTCTTTGTTTCAAAAAAATGTACTTAAAATACAAAAAGCATATATATTAGCTTGTCTTCTCAAAGTAAATCGATTATAATGAAAAAAGATAGGTTGTGTATAAATTCACAATATGTAGTGATAATTTTTCTACTCACATACCTTATCTAGTAAACGTAGAAAAAGGAGAAAAATCGTTTATGAAAAAGTGGCTCTATTCTGTTGTGACAACAGTTGCCCTATTTTTACTAGCGGCTTTAGGATTTGCCAAACCCAATAGTCCAGCTAAAGTCCATGCAGATACGATCAATGATGTTGTGACATCTGTAAACATCTCGAAATCAACTGGTGGAGCGATTACAGATCCACTCGGTGTTTGGGAGAGTTTTCAAGTTGAAGCAAACTTTGTGTTGCCAAATGGACGTGTAAAAAAGGGAGATCAGACCGTTATCCAACTTGGAGATGACTTTAAGGTCTTTGAAACGGACACCATTGACCTGCTGGATCCAAGTGGTCAAAAGGTTGCGACAGCAACGGTAGATGATCAAAGAAAGGTCATCACCGTAACCTATACAGATTATCCTGAAAGAATGGCTAATGTGAAAGGGAAACTGCGTTTCTTTGCGCGTGTAGACCACCAAGTTGTCAAAGGACAAAAGACACTTGAGTTTAAACTTAAAATCGATAAAGATGTGATTTCAGGTGGAAATATCGATTACAAAGGGGTCAATCCAGGTGAAAATCCTCCTACTCCAGAAGTCTTTAGCAAGTGGGGTTGGACCAACTCAGATGATAAATTAAAATTGACCTATACCTTGAATATCAATCAAGGTCACACAGCCCTTCATAATATTGATATTAAAGACCATTTGGCCTTTACAGATGGAAAGATCAAGGCAGGTTCTGTCAACATTCATACAGGAACTTGGCAGATCGATAACGAAGATGGTGCCTATCACTTAAGAGACACTACCAACGTCACCAAGAATTATTCCCCTGTTGTCAGTGCTGATGGGCGTTCTTTAACAGTTCATATCGGTGATCTAGCTCCTGAACAAGGAATGACAATTCGCTATGATGTCTATTTGGACAAGGTCCCAGCCATCAATACTTCCTACAAAAACAATGCGAAGATGACAGCTACAGAAATCAAGGAGCAAAATAAGGTTGCAGATATTCTGTATCAATTCCTTGATGGAGACTTCAATGGTGAGAAATACTCCTTCACTATTCATAAAAAAGGTGAAAATGGTCAGGCTCTTGCAGGTGCTGTTTTTGCTGTGACAGCAGATGATACAGGTGAGCAAGTTGGAACCATTACGACAGATGAGAATGGTGTTGGCACCATTACGGGCTTGATCAAGCAGGCTTATACGGTTAAAGAAATTCAAGCTCCGACAGGCTATGTGCTCTCTGAAGAACCTATCAAGATCAGCAAGGATGATTTTGGAAATGACCTCGCGATTTCTCGTGATGTCGTAAACCAAAAAGAAAAAACAAGTGTCTCTGGCCAAAAGACATGGAATGATAATGATAACCAAGATGGCAAGCGTCCGTCAAAAATCACAGTCAATCTCCTAGCAAATGGTGTCAAAGTCGCTTCTAAAGAAGTGAAACCAGATGCTACAGGAACGTGGGCCTATCATTTTGATAATCTCGATGTGGTCGATGATGCTGGTAATGTCATTGCCTACACTATTTCAGAAGAACCTGTCGAAGGTTATGAAACAACTATTGAGGGAACCAATATTACCAACACTCGTACACCAGAAGTTGTTGAAATTCCAGTAACGAAGATTTGGAAAGACAATGATAATCAAGATGGTGTTCGTCCTGACAAGGTTACTGTTCGTCTCCTTGCAGATGGTACAGAAGTAGCTAGCCAAGAGCTAAGTGCAGCAACTGATTGGAAGACAGTCTTTACCAATCTTCCAAAATACAATCACGGCAAACAAATTGTCTACACAGTCACAGAAGACACAGTAGCCAATTACTCTGCTGCGATTGATGGAACAACCATTACCAATAGCTACAAGCCAGGTAAAACCAGCGCTACTGTTACAAAACGTTGGGAAGACAACAATGACCAAGATGGCAAACGTCCAAGCGCCATTAAGGTACAGCTCTATGCAGATGGCAAAGCTCAAGGAAAAGAAGTGGAACTTTCTGCTAAAAATAACTGGACTCATACCTTTAGCAATTTGCCTCTAAAAGCGAAAGGCAAAGAGATCCAGTACCAAGTGAAAGAAGTTGGGACAGTCAAAGGCTATACAAGTACGGTCGATGACAGTAACAAGGGAAATGTAGTGATCACCAATAGCCGCACACCAGAAGTAACAGAAGTAGCGGTCAAGAAGATCTGGGATGATGCAGACAATAAAGAGGGTCTTCGTCCTGAAAAAATCACAGTTCGTCTCCTTGCGGATGGTCAAGAAGTAGCTGTAAAAGAAATCACAGCTACTGATAATTGGCAGGCAAGCTTCACGGATCTACCTGTATACAAGGAAGGTAAGAAGATTGCCTACACGATTACAGAGGATCCAGTAGCAGGTTATACAAGCAACATTGATGGTTTCACGGTAACCAACCGTCATACGCCACCAACAACACCTCCTACCACACCACCAAGCACACCGCCAACGACTCCGCCAACAACACCTCCTACCACACCACCAAGCACACCGCCAACGACTCCACCTACAACTCCACCGACGACACCACCAACAACGCCGCCAAGCACACCGGAAAAACCAGAAACTCCAACTACACCAAAAGAAGGGAAGAAAAAAATTCTTCCATCAACTGGTGAAGTTGTTGCTTACGGGTTGACCATACTCGGTGCACTCTTAGCAATTTTTGCTTTGGCTTTGCTCTTGCGTGGTAAACGGAAAGAAAAATAAGATTCATACCGATAAAGAGGCTGGGACAAAAGTCCTAGCCTCTCAATTATTTTTGGATTGTCGAGCAAGACGCAGTGGTTGAGTGGGCTCTACTACGCTGATTTCATCAGCTTTTACAGCCCTACTCAACTGTGCGGAGGTGGGACGACGAAATCAAATTCTAACGAATTACCGATTTCTGTCCCACTCTCTTTTGAATAAGTTGCTTGAAGAATGATCCATCAAACCGTTCAAATTCCCAAGGTTCTTTTTAGAAATGAGAAAAGCTCCTCTCAAAGGAAACATAAGTGTTTGACAGAAAGATGAAATCTTGGTAGAATAAGAAGGTCGAATAGACAACTAACTCTTTCTTGGTAGCAGGATATGCCAAACCTGCCACTCGGATAGAGCATAAAGAAAAGGAGCTTATCATGGCAATCTCAAAAGAGAAAAAAAATGAAATCATTGCACAATACGCACGTCACGAAGGTGACACTGGTTCAGTAGAAGTACAAGTTGCTGTCCTTACTTGGGAAATCAACCACTTGAACGAACACATCAAACAACACAAAAAAGACCACGCTACTTACCGTGGTTTGATGAAGAAAATCGGTCGCCGTCGTAACTTGTTGGCTTACCTTCGTACAAACGACGTTAACCGTTACCGTGAGTTGATCAACTCTCTTGGACTTCGTCGTTAATCTGCTCTATTTTCCACTTACGCTGCGTTGTCACCTTGCCTCGATATACTCAAGTATTATCTTCGGCTGTGGTTCCTAGCATCGTAAGGTAAAATAGACCAGATCTATCTCCCTTCGGGGAGATTTTTTGTTTTCACTAGGATTTTAGCCCGAGCTCAAAACAGCTCTCTGAATTCAGAGGGCTGTTCTTTTTTGCCAAGTGCTTAGGCCGTGTTCAATTGAGCATATCTTGAAATAAAGCTACTCTAGTTGAGTAGCTTTTTTGTTTTTTGTCACCTTGCCTCGATATACTCGAGTATAATCTTCGGCTACGGTTCCTAGCATCGTAAGGTAAAATAGACCAGAACTATCTCCCTTCGGGGAGCTTTTTTGTTTTCAGAAGAAATCCGGTACAATCTTCGGTTCGTCGCCTTGTCTAGAAACGTTTTATGCAGCAAGAATGGAGCTCTCTGAATTCAGAGGGCTTTTTTATTGAGGTTTTATCGGCCACAATTTTGGAGACTACAAAAACTCATGGTTTATTCACTCCTTTTTATTCACGGTTTTATCGGCCACAATTTTGGAGACTACAAAAACCTCAAATGGTAGCAGTCTGCAAGCCCCCTCGGAGATCCCACACTTTACGAAGTAAAGTATAGTGGGTTATACTTTACATGGAAGTAGTCACCGAATTCCAGTTAGAAATTACTTTGTAACTACGTTTTGAGGAGGAGTAAAATGCTTTCCTACGTTCGACATTACCCACTAGCGATAGCTAAATTAATGTGTCTGTGCTTCCCTAAAATTTGCTGATTTATTACTGACTAATACAGGAGTTTTTTATGGGACAGACAATCATATCTGCTATTGGTGTTTATATTTCCACCAGTATCGATTATTTAATTATTTTAATTATTTTATTTGCACAGCTATCACAGAATAAACAGAAATGGCATATTTATGCGGGGCAATATCTAGGCACAGGCTTACTTGTAGGGGCGAGTTTAGTTGCTGCTTATGTCGTCAATTTCGTGCCTGAAGCATGGATGGTTGGATTGCTTGGTTTAATCCCTATCTATTTAGGGATTCGCTTTGCAATTGTTGGAGAAGGTGAGGAAGAAGAGGAAGAAATTATTGAAAGATTTGAACAAAGCAAGGCAAATCAACTGTTTTGGACAGTTACATTGCTGACAATTGCGTCTGGCGGAGATAATTTAGGTATCTATATACCTTATTTTGCTTCGTTAGATTGGTCACAGACACTCGTGGCGTTGCTTGTGTTTGCAATCGGCATAATTATCTTTTGCGAGCTTAGTCGTGTGCTATCCTCTATGCCGTTAATATCTGAGACAATTGAAAAATATGAGCGAATCGTTGTGCCCTTAGTATTCATTACACTTGGACTATACATCATGTATGAAAATGGCACGATAGAGCCTACAATCTTCGGTTCGTCGCCTTCTCTAGAACGGTTTTATCCAGTATAATCTTCGGCTACGGTTCCTAGCATCGTAAGGTAAAATAGACCAGATCGATCTCCCTTCGGGGAGATTTTTTGTTTTGTTGTCTTTTCCTTTTCGCACAAGATCCATCATTCTGAGGAAGTCGTTTTGTTTGACAGATGTAATGAACAGTGTTACAATGGATACATCTTAAGAAATAGAGGTTACTGATATGATTGAAATTACATATCTAGATGGTGCAAAACATGAAAGAGTCATGCATTTTGATTCCTATGAAGAGTTTGAACGCTCCCAACAAGCTTGCTTGATTGGTGTAGCGGATTACTATCCCGTACAAAAATTGACCTATAATGGGCACGAACTCGATTACCACGGAACTTACGGAGATGTCTTCTTCTATTTGATGAAGCAAGACCTCGATCAATACAAAAACTAAAGGAGAAAAACAATGGTAAAAGCAATTACAGATGCAACATTTGAAGCAGAAACGAAAGAAGGATTAGTCTTGGTAGACTTTTGGGCAACCTGGTGTGGTCCATGTCGCATGCAAGCTCCTATCTTAGAAAAATTATCGGAAGAACTCTCGGAAGATGAGTTAAAAATCCTGAAAATGGATGTGGACGAAAATCCTGAAACAGCGCGTGCTTTCGGCATTATGTCAATCCCAACCTTGCTCTTCAAAAAAGATGGGCAGGTTGTCAAACAAGTAGCAGGGGTACACACTGCAGCACAAATTAAGGCCATTGTGGCTGAATTGAGTTAATATCCTAAGCACTTCCATTGGTAAAATAGGAGTGCTTTTTTATATCCAAAGAAAGAGCCCTGTCCTTTTATATGAGGAGCAAGGCTCTTTTATCTTCAATAATTTTTCACGAAAAGTGACTTAGAATATTTTGGAGAGTTTAACTTTCACTATCAACAGTTAGTATTGAAAAGATTGAATGGCCACTTTTAACTCATCTTGTAAAAAGTTTCTTTGGTCAAGTTGAATATAGACTTCTAACAGACAGGATCTAAGGTTGGAAAATTTATAAAAATCTTCCCTTTCCTCTATTGGGAAGTCAAGCATTTTTATCCAAGAAGCTACTTGTTCTTGCTCGATTTTCCCTTGCAAAATAGGTTCATAGAGCACTCTAGCTAAGCGCCAATCCTCATCATCGGTAAAACGAATTGAAATTCTTTTAAAGACTTGGCCCAGTATGTTCAATCCTTCATGAACTTTTTTATTGGGAAATTCTGGATGACAAACTACTTCTGTCAAAAGATCAGCTCCATGCGCAAAAGCGTGAACCCAGCCATACTGGCTGGAAAAACCTGTTGTATCCTTTTCTTTTAAAAGATAGTGTAAGCCTTGATCCAGTAAAATATATCTTATATCAGCTTTTAATCTTTGATAAAAAATCGATTGTTGGTTGGCATCTGCAGACAAGAGATTGGCATAAACGAGTGCTCTAAAAGAACGTTCAAGTGTTGATGGCCCAATCTTATCAATCTCTTTTTCTATTCCTTCGTCGGATGAAATCGTCTCAGCAATGAAATGAAATTGTTCTCGTGTAAAGAGTTCTTCCTGAATCCCTCTAGCCAAGCTTGTAAAAACGAGATCATCACGAATTTCTGGTGAAGGATCACCCAAATGTTCCAGCAACCACTGGATTTCTTCTCGACTATAGCTTGGTTTTTCTTCTGTCACTTTACTTTGTAATTCTTGATACATCCCTAGCACCTCTGCATTTCCACTAGCATATTTTAGAGTTAGCTGTAGAGGAGTTTATTCTCCCAATTCTGCACTGTAGGCAATAATTTGATCCACAGTGTCTGAAAGGAATTGGATGGTATCGCGAAGTGGTTTGTCAGTTGAGATATCTGCTCCGATGATCATGGCTGACTCAAGTGGGGTCTTGCTACCACCTGATTTGAGGAGGTCCAGCCAATCTTTAGCTCCATTTTCGGAGTTCTTCAAATGCAGGTAACCCGCTGTTGAGATAACCAAGCCTGCTGAGTAGGTGTAGCTGTAAAGCCCCATGTAGTAGTGGCTTTGGCGCATCCAGGTCAAAGCTGCATCGTCATCGATTTCAACGGCGTCTCCCCAGAATTCGGTCAAGACTTCCTTCATGATGCTGTTGAGCTTGCTAGCACCGAAGGTACCACCTTCTTCGATCAGGGTGTAGACCTTGCGTTGGAAGGCTGCTTCCAACAAGTGGGTGATGAAGTTGTGGAAGTAGGTATCTGTCAAACGGTGAGCCAAGGCAAAGCGTTTTTGACGAGGATCGTCAAACTGGTGTTCCAAATAGTCGCTGAGGAGGAGCTCGTTAAAGGTAGAAGGAGCTTCCACATAGTAGGTCGACATGTGGGCGTTGAAGTAGCTTTGGTTGTTGTCTGAGAAGATAAACTGACCAGAGTGTCCGATCTCGTGGATCAGGGTGTAGACATCGCTCATGCGTCCTGTCCAGCTCATGAGGACATAAGGATGAACGCGGTATGGATCGGCTGCATAGCCACCAGAATCCTTACCTTCATTGGCTGCGAAATCAACCCAGCGTTCGGTTTGGTAGCGGGCAATTTCGCGGGAATATTCTTCCCCAAGAGGTGCCACAGATTTCATGACCAAGTCATAGGCATCATCAATGGTAACATCAGGGTTGAGCGCACTGTCCAAGTCTAACTTCCAATCAGCAAAGGTCATTTTCTCAAGACCGTTGACCTTTGCTACGTGTTTGAGGAATTTTTGAGCGACTGGAGCGAAGTCCTTCATGATTAGGTCAATCTGGCGGTCAAACATAGAGCGATCCACTTCCTGCTCAGCTAAGAGATAGTCAAAGACAGAGTCATAGCCCCGCATATCTGCGATCAGTTTTTCAGACTTAACTTGAGCTAGATAGGTAGCTGCAGCTGTGTTTTGGTGCTTGCGGAGACCTTCTGAGAAAGAACGAAAGGCTTTTTCACGGACTTCCGCATTCTCATGGTTTTGGTAGAAGTTTTCATAGGTGACAAAGCTATTCTTGTAAACTTTTCCGTCCACTTCGAAATCAGCCATTTCAAAGTCGCCCGCCCGCATCTTGGTATAGATGTCTTGTGGTCCGTAGAAGACTTCACCCAGGTTGGTCAACGTTTTTTCGACATCAGCTCCTAAGTAGTGAGCTTTTTTGATTTTAGCCTGACGAATGGCAAAAGTGAGGTGAGGGAGTTGACCCAGGCGTTCAAGGACATCTTCATCCGCTTCTACCAAAGCATCATCAAAGAAGGAAAGTTCAACGCTTGCCCAAGTTTCGAAATCCATCCCCGCTTGAGCAATCTCTGCGAAAGCTTCATCACCAAAGTCAGTGGTTTGTGGCATAAAACTGTAGTTGCCAATGTGGCTGAGTTGGATCTGAATTTGTTCAAAGACCGCAAAGGCAGCTTCAAAGTCTTCAAAAGTGTGGAGCCTACCCTTGTAGTTACGGACGAATTCATTAATTTCCTCGCGGGTTTTTTCAATGGCACGCAAGAAGTCTTCCTGGTCTTGATAGAGGGCTGTGAGGTCCCAGAGTTCCTTCTCAGGAAATTCAGAACGTTTTTTTAATTCCATAGTGTTCTCCTTTTGATCAAATAACTATACTAAGTATATCAGAAAAAGGAGCAGAAACATAGAGGGAGAGGGGAAAATGCTTGTGTAAAAATCTTCACATATCTCAAATTCTAATAGTCGATTAATTATTGAAAAATATAATTAGCTTTGGTATAATATCAAAACATAGTAATATTTTATTGCGATGTATTATTAAAACTGTGGGAGTTTTAAAAAGGAGAAAAAATGAAAAAATCTACAAAACAAACGATCGCACTTGGGGCAAGTATTATCGCTGCTACTGCTGTAACTTCAGTTGTACAAGCTGAAGAAGCGTCAGTTGCTCAACCTCAGACAGGGACATCAGCAACTGTTTCAAATATCGATCGTACTGCTGAGGTTACAAAAGAGGCAGTTGATACAGCAAAAGAGCAAGCTGATGCTGCGGCTAAAACGGTAACAGAACAAGAAAAGGTTGTCAGTGCAGCGGATCAAAAGGCTAAGGAAGCAGAAGCAGCTGAAAAAACAGCTGCAGCAACCTATGAAAAAACAAAAGAAGCTGCGAAGGAAGCAACTCCTGAAAATATTTCAAAAGCTGAAGAAGCCATTAAAACAAAAGAGGCTGGTGTGAAATCAGCTGAAGAAAGTGTAAAAACGGCTGAAGAAGGTGTGAAATCAGCTGAGACAGCAGAAGCCGAATCAGGAAAAAAATATGAAGAGGCTACTAAAAAAATAGAAGATGAAAAAGCAAAAGTCGCATTAGCCAAGGAAGAAGTGAAGAAGGCAGAACAAACTCTTAATGAGACAACACTGACCAGAGCACAGGAGACAGTGACGATTGCGGGAAATAAACTGAAAGATGCAGAGTCTGTGAATAAAGCAGCTCAAGATGAATTGACTCGTGCAAAAGAATTCGACGCATCTCGTCACGCTAAAATTGATGAAACAAAATCAGCTCTCGATAAAGAACGCACTGAAAAGAACATTCCTGCTCTCGAACAAGGTCTCGCTGATGCAAAAGCTAATGTAGAAGCTAAAGAAAAAGCTCTTGCTGAAACAAAAGCTAAAGCAGGTGTCGCTCAAACTGAAGTCGATGCTGCTCAAAAAGCACTCGATGCAGCAAACGCTGCTTATCAAGAAAAAGTTGCTAAATTGCAACAAGACGAAGCTCTCCGTAAAATTGTTATCCCTGCTGAATACGCAAAACACGACATTAAAGATTACGCATGGTTCATCTCTCATAAAGATGAACTCCGGGCATTGCAACCTAAAATCAACTGGGATGCATACAACCAAACAGCTCTTGGAACAAACAAAGACAAAGTTGACCTTGAAAACCTCACATCCGCACAACGTAAAGAAATTGCTGAATTCGTATCTCAAATGTTGAACGACCTTAACCAACAATACTGGTCTCAACGTGAACCTGGTAAAGCTCATACACCAATCCAATTGACAGTTGGTGGTCAAGAATTTGCAGACGCTATCGCGCGTGGATACTCTAAGTTCTACGCAGACAACGGCGGAACACCTGACAAATTCAACTTCGCTAAAAACTGGGGTCACCAATACTCAGTTCTTCGTCCATATAACGCATCTGAATCCCTCGGTGGACTTTTACCTGAATGGCACAAAGAAAACATGGGCGGATACAACATGTTGAACTTAAAACAAGACATCGCTAACGTTATTCGTGAAATGATGTTCGCTGATGGTGACCAAGCAAACGGACACGCTAAACACTTGATTTCACTTGAAGGCACAGGTATCGGATTTAGCGTAAGCTCAGGTTCTGTACACATCTTGTCAACAAACCGTCCAACAAACCAAGACAAAGGTGATTACATCAGCACTGACGCTGAATACAAAGCATCTTTGACATCATCTGTTGAAGCAGAAGAACAAGCTCTTCAAGCGGCTAAAGATAAGAAAGCAACTGCTGACCAAGCTGTTACATCTGCTGAAAATGATCTTGCTTCTGCAAAATCCGCTCAAGTTGACGCTCAAACTGCATTGAACGCGGCTCAAAACGCTATCGCTAAAGCTCAACAAGCTTACGATGAAGCACTTGCTGTCAAAGAACAAACTCCTGCAGCTCAAGACAAAGTCACTGAAACAGCGAAAGCTCTTCAAACAGCTAAAGATGAACTTGCAACAGCTAAATCAAATCTTGCAAACTTGCAACAAGTTCGTGCACAACGCGAATCTGAATTGAAAGACGCTAAAGCTAAATTGATTGCTCAAGAAGAAGCTCTTAAAGTAGCTCTCAAATCAGCAATCGATGCCGAAAACGATTTGAAAGCAAAAGGTCTTGCAACAACTGAAGCTAAAGCTCAAGTTGAACGTGCTAAACAAGCTGTTAAATCAGCTGAACAAGCAGTCAAAGAATCTAAAGATTATCTTGAATTGCTTAAGAACGCACCTGTAAAACTCGCTGAAGCTAAAAAAGTATTAACTGAAGCAAAAGCTAAAACAGCTGAAGCTAAAGCAACTCTTGAAACTGAAATTG
Organism: Streptococcus sp. 210928-DFI.4.42; assembly: GCF_020554365.1. Taxonomy (NCBI): domain Bacteria; kingdom Bacillati; phylum Bacillota; class Bacilli; order Lactobacillales; family Streptococcaceae; genus Streptococcus; species Streptococcus sp. 210928-DFI.4.42. The sequence continues at coordinate 26,706 of NZ_JAJCHF010000016.1, read as the reverse complement.
CAAAACTTGAAGCTTTGAAATTGAAAGCAAAAGCTTCTCAAGAAGACTACATTCGTGTCTTCGAAGCTTATCAAAAACTTGTTAAAGCAAAACAATTGGAAGAAACAATTCGTCGTGAACAAGAACGTATCAAACACGAAGAAGAAACTCGTCGCAACGAACCAGTTCGTCATGAACCAACTGAAAACAAAGTGATGAAGACAACTGTCCCAATCGTAACAGGAACACCTGGTGCAATCACACCAGCAACACCTCAAGTTAAACAAACTAAACAAGCAAACACGAAAGAATTACCGTCAACTGGTGAATCTACAAGTGCACTTGGACTTATGGGCGTAGCTATGACAGCTCTAGGTCTTGCTGGATTGAAACGCAAACGCGAATCAAAATAAAAACACTATTTAGGCTGGGGAAACCCAGCCTAAAATGATATAATTTTAAGAAAAAGATTGTTAAATGGGGAATTTTTTATGAAAAAGGTTATGATTACACTATTAGCAGGTGCATCCGTGCTATCTTTAGTGGCTTGTGCACCCAAACGTTATGAACGCCAAAGTAAACCAAAAGCGGCAAGCTCTTCGTCGGTCAAAAAAGAGAAGAAGGATACAGGTCAGAAGCACTATCAAGAGGTTTTGGAGCGGTATGCTAAGTATGATGCAGCTCTTAAAAATGGGGATAAAGCAGGCCTCTTTGAGGAATTAGGCAAATTACAATCGGGTTCAGAAGAAAATATCTATCTGGATGCCTTGGAACGCTTGGGAACTCCCGTCACCTTCCAATATGCATTTACAGACTTGAACCAAGATGGAGTGGATGAGCTCTTGGTGTCTAATCAATACACGGGAAACAAACAGTATGTTTCTGCTATCTATTACCTTAAAGGTCAAAAAGCTGAATTGCTCCATACAGCTTATACAGCTGCGGTGGGTGGCTATCGCTCAAGTTTAGATGTTTTTGACAATGGACAAATTGTCTATGCTACTTGGCAATCCATTAATCCAGAAATGGAATTGACCCTTTATTCGCTAGGCAAAGGGGAGGCCAAGGAAGAAAAGAAAGCAACCATTCAAATTGGAGGCAAGGAAACAGCAGAGCAAGCTCTTGGGATTTCAGCCAAGAAGTTGGACCTTAGTAAGCTTGACTGGAAAACGTTTGAGGATTCAGGAGACTCTAAATCAACAGCAAAAGCAGAAGAGAAAAAATCGGAAAGCTTCCAAGTACAAGTTAGCGTAGCTGATCTCCGTATTCGAAAAGAGCCCTCAACCTCAGCTCCCTCTGCAGGGATGATCGCAAAAGGAACTCACACCATTACGGAAACTGTAGAGGCAGATGGCCATACCTGGGGCAAATTGGAATCTGGACAAGGCTGGATCGCCCTTGAATTCACAACGCGCGTGGATGGTTCTAAATCAGCAAGCTCAAGTAAAAAAAGCAGCGGAATGAATATTCAAGAGATTCAGAACGGAAATTTCTCAAGTATCGCAGGAACCTGGAGAAATGGGAAAGGGATGAGTGTAACATTTGATGATAACGGTATATCAAAGATCAATGGTGAACCAACAGACCAGGTTGTAGACCGCTTTAATCATGAATTTGGATACTTAAGCAGTAGTGTTCATTCAACTGCCCCAGCTGGTGCTTCAGCAATGAGTTTTTTCCCAGCAGGTCAAGAGTTTCCCGCATCATTAAAATATGGAAATTTTTCTGTTGATAATAGCAAGGATATTATTTATTGGGGTCAAAATGTTATTTCAGATCAAAGCGACTTGTTCTATAAGGAAGACTAAAAAAGGTTAGAAAATTAACTTATATTTGCTAGTGGTCTCTTCATTAATACTGAGTAAATAGATTTTCTTTGATAGAGTAGGATAAAAAAATAGGAGATATTATGAAAAAATTTATTATTTTATTTTTAACAGTTGGTTCGATAATTTCCCTAGCAGCTTGTGCTCCCAAACGCTATGAGCGCAAGCACAGTCCAGTAGGAGCCTCATCGGTTAAAAAATCATCTGATAAAGCCCAAGAAAAAGAGCAAACCGAAGGAGATAAGTCAGATGAACATGATAAAGAAGCCATTGGGACCTTGTCAAAAGCGGACCAAGCGGATATCTATTCGATTATTGAAAACAGTGCGTCTTTGACCTATTCACTTCAGGTGCAACCGACTCGTTTGCTAGAGTTGAACAATGACCACGGTGCGGTTGATGGTTACCCACAAGACATGTTCATTGATTACTACAATACCTACACGCCGGGGACCTATAATCTGCAAGATGTCATTGATAAATTAGAGGCAGAAGAGACATCAGACTCTATCCGCAGTCTTTCACAAGACAAGCTGATCCAACTAACAAATGAAAAGAAAAATGGCTGGCTCTATTCGACAAAAGACAAGGCCTTCTACGAAATTGTACCTGGTGGTCGTGGCGGAGCGATGCCACCGATGGAAATTCCTTCACCGGATGAATGGGTAATCAATGAAGATTCAGTTGAAGTGACAACGACTATCCAAGGAACTTCAGACCCATACAGACGTTTTGTCTTGAAACGCAACAACAAGAACTACAAGGGTGGGACCAACAAAACACGCTTTTATGTCGATAGTACAGAATTTGTGAAATCGTAAAAATAATCAGAAGCTATATCTAGCTCTAAAATTTTTATATAGAACTTGCTGAAGAATCAAAGAAAAAGGCCCTCAAAGCCTTTTTCTTTTGGGCTTGAATATGTTAAAATAAAAGGTATACGTGCTTGGATACAAAGATGAGGATATAACATACAGATAGGCTGTTGAAATTCCTATCTCGTTGAGTTGCTTGACGGCTTGATATCTTGAGTAACTGGACCCGGCCGAAAAGCTGTGTAAAAAAGATAAACTTTCTTGTCTTCATCGAAGACTTCGTCAGTTTCCTATTTTTACTTTGCTTTTGGCGGCCTTGGTATCTTGATAGTTGAATACGGGCTAAATCCCTAGTGAAAAAGATAGATTTCCTGGTGTGCGTGGCACACTGCGTCAATCTCCTATTTTCATACGGGATTCTTCACGCCCTTTGTATCCTGATGAACTGAATTTTGGCCTCATTTCTTAGGAAAAAAGATAAGCTTCCTAGCACTCATCGAGTGCGGCGTCACCTTCCTATTTTTCTACAGAAATGTTCGGCAAGCCGAACCGTCCAAAATATCTTGATCTTTGTAGGCAAGTCGTATAATTTTATCAATCCAAAGGGGATTACAATGACAAAACAAGTGTTTCAAACGACTTTTGCGGGTCGTGAGTTAATCGTAGAGACTGGCCAGGTTGCCAAGCAAGCAAATGGCGCTGTTGTCGTGCGTTACGGTGAGTCAACTGTCTTGACGGCTGCTGTCATGTCTAAGAAGATGGCAACTGGGGATTTCTTCCCACTTCAAGTTAACTACGAAGAAAAAATGTATGCAGCTGGGAAATTTCCTGGTGGCTTTATGAAGCGTGAAGGTCGTCCTTCAACAGATGCGACCTTGACAGCGCGTTTGATTGACCGTCCGATCCGTCCAATGTTTGCGGAAGGTTTCCGTAACGAAGTGCAAGTCATCAATACGGTTCTTTCTTACGATGAAAATGCATCTGCACCAATGGCAGCCATGTTTGGTTCATCATTGGCACTTTCTATCTCAGATATTCCATTTGACGGACCAATCGCTGGAGTACAGGTAGGTTATGTGGATGGGGAGATCGTCATCAACCCAACGCAAGAACAAGCTGAGTGCTCGCTTCTTGAATTGACAGTTGCTGGTACCAAACACGCTATCAACATGGTAGAGTCTGGTGCCAAAGAATTGTCAGAAGAAATCATGTTGGAAGCTCTTCTCAAAGGGCACGAAGCCGTTAAAGAATTGATTGCCTTCCAAGAAGAAATCGTAGCAGCAGTTGGGAAAGAAAAAGCAGAGGTAGAATTGCTTCACGTGGACGCTGAATTGCAGGCTGAAATCATTGCAGCCTATAACAGTGACCTCCAAAAAGCAGTCCAAGTAGAAGAAAAATTGGCGCGTGAAGCTGCAACTCAAGCAGTGAAAGACCAAGTCACAGCAGTTTACGAAGAAAAATATGCAGATCACGAAGAATTTGACCGTATCATGCGTGATGTAGCTGAAATCTTGGAACAAATGGAACACGCAGAAGTGCGCCGTTTGATTACAGAAGATAAGGTTCGTCCAGATGGTCGTAAGGTCGATGAAATCCGTCCTTTGGATGCACAAGTCGACTACCTTCCTCGCGTGCACGGTTCAGGGCTCTTTACGCGTGGACAAACGCAAGCCCTTTCTGTCTTGACCTTGGCACCAATGGGTGAAACGCAAATCATCGATGGTTTGGATCCTGAATACAAGAAACGCTTTATGCACCACTATAACTTCCCACAATATTCTGTAGGGGAAACAGGTCGTTATGGTGCGCCTGGTCGTCGTGAAATTGGTCACGGTGCTCTTGGTGAGCGTGCCCTTGCTCAAGTATTGCCAAGCTTGGAAGAATTCCCATATGCCATCCGCTTGGTAGCAGAAGTCTTAGAATCAAATGGTTCTTCTTCACAAGCCTCTATCTGTGCGGGAACTCTTGCCCTTATGGCTGGTGGTGTGCCAATCAAGGCTCCAGTTGCAGGGATTGCCATGGGTCTGATCTCAGATGGAAACAACTACACAGTATTGACAGATATCCAAGGTTTGGAAGACCACTTTGGAGACATGGACTTCAAGGTTGCAGGTACACGTGATGGGATTACAGCCCTTCAAATGGATATCAAGATCCAAGGGATCACTGCAGAAATTTTGACTGAAGCACTTGCTCAAGCCAAGAAAGCTCGTTTTGAAATCCTTGACGTGATTGAAGCAACCATTCCAGAAGTTCGTCCAGAATTGGCGCCAACTGCTCCGAAAATTGATACCATCAAGATTGATGTCGACAAGATCAAGATTGTCATCGGTAAGGGTGGAGAAACCATCGATAAGATCATCGCTGAAACAGGCGTTAAGATTGATATCGACGAAGAAGGAAACGTATCGATCTACTCGAGCGACCAAGATGCGATTAACCGCGCCAAAGAGATCATTGCAGGTTTGGTGCGTGAAGCCAAAGTGGATGAAGTCTACCATGCCAAAGTGGTTCGGATCGAGAAATTTGGTGCCTTTGTCAACCTTTTTGACAAGACGGATGCCCTCGTTCACATTTCTGAAATGGCTTGGACGCGTACCAACCGTGTCGAAGACTTGGTAGCCATCGGCGATGAAGTCGATGTGAAGATTATCAAGATTGACGAAAAAGGTCGTGTCGATGCTTCTATGAAGGCACTATTGCCACGTCCGCCAAAACCTGAACATTCAGAAGAAAAAGGTGAAAAGGGTCCTCGTCACGGCGATCGTCCTCGTCACCACAATAAAGACCACAAACCTAAAAAAGACTTTACCATTACACAAAAAGATTCAGAATAAGCATTAGAAAAGGAGGAGCACGGTATGGGATGGTGGCGTGAAACCATCAATATTGTAAAAGAAAATGACCCAGCAGCGCGTACCTCGCTGGAGGTCCTTTTGACCTATCCGGGCGTCAAAGCACTGGCAGCTCACCGTGTTTCCCACTTTTTGTGGAACCATGGCTTTAAGCTTCTAGCTCGGATGCATAGCCAATTTTGGCGTTTTTGGACCCAGATCGAGATCCATCCAGGTGCGACCATTGCTTCTGGTGTCTTTATCGACCATGGAGCGGGCCTTGTTATTGGGGAAACAGCCATTGTTGAAAAAGGCGTTATGCTCTATCACGGGGTGACCCTTGGGGGAACAGGAAAGGATGTCGGCAAACGCCATCCGACGGTACGTGAGGGAGCCTTGGTTTCCGCCCATGCCCAAGTCATCGGCCCGGTGGAAATTGGAGCTAAGGCCAAAGTCGGAGCAGGGGCTGTCGTGGTCTCAGATGTACCAAGTGATGTGACCGTTGTCGGTGTTCCTGCCAAGATTGTACGGGTACACGGTCGAAAAGACGAACCAGTCATTCATCAAGAAGAAGAAAAACGGGAATACTACATGAACAAGCTGGAGCATGCCAAGGAAGCCAGTCATCGGTCTTCGAGCCTGTAAGGAGATCGCTACGTGATTCAATCAACCAATACATTGAATGACCACCAACTACTGGAAGCAAAGGCCCTTATTGCCATCTGTCAGAAGTATGACGGAACTTTTCGAGATCCTTATCTCTCCAATATGCTCAATTTTGATCCCGATATGCCAGCCTTTTTCCTTTATTACGAAAAAGGTGAACTTGTTGGCCTATTAACCGTCTATGCAGATGACCAAGATGTGGAAGTAGCGATCCTGGTCCACCCTAATCATCGTCGTCAGGGAATTGCGCAAGCTTTGTATAGAAGTTTTGAGAAAGAAACGGCATCTTATCCAATTGAGTCTGTAACTTTTCAAACAGAGCGTGTTTTTCTAGAGAATCATCCTGATTTTGCCAGCAATTGGGGACTGGTCGAGGATGAAGAGACTGAAATCTGGTTAGGACGTGATCGAACCGCTTATGCATTAGATTCCCGTTCGGATGTCGATGTGCTCTTGGCAGAACCTTCTTATCTTGAAGCCATTGCCCAGCTCCACCACCAAACCTTTTCAGATGAAGTGGAAGCACCAGAAGTGAGCCACAGATACATTTCGGAGGCCTTGAAGGATCCTGATAGTCTGCTTTACATATTACTCAAAGAAGGTCAAGTGATTGGTGTTTGTACGGTGGATGTATCTGGAAAATGCAATTACCTTTATGGACTTGCGATTGCTGAAGTCTATCGTGGGCAAGGCTATGGAAGCTATCTAGCCAAATCCCTCGTCAACCAAGTCATTGAGCAAAATGATAAGAAATTTCAGATTGCAGTGGAAGACAGCAATGTAGGTGCCAAACGCTTGTATGAAAAGATTGGCTTTATCAAACAGACTCAGGTGGTTTACTTGAAGCCAAAAGAGTAGAAACAGAAAGGAAATGAAGCGTGTTAAAAATTTATGATACCATGTCTCGTGATCTGCGAGAATTTATCCCCATCGAGGAAGGAAAGGTCCGCATGTATGTTTGTGGACCAACGGTTTACAACTATATCCACGTAGGGAATGCCCGTTCAACGGTAGCCTTTGACACGATTCGTCGCTACTTTGAGTATCGTGGCTACGAAGTTGCCTACATTTCCAACTTTACAGATGTGGATGATAAGATCATCAACCGTGCCAAAGAAGAAGGCATCACACCTCAGGAAGTGGCAGACAAATATATTGCGGCCTTCCGTGAGGATGTGACGGCTCTTGGCGTGAAGCCTGCAACTCGCCATCCTCGTGTGGTCGAGTTTATGGATGACATCATTCGTTTTGTCGCTGACTTGATCGAAAAAGGCTATGCCTATGAGAGCCAGGGAGATGTCTATTTCCGTGTGGAAAAATCCCACAACTATGCAAAATTAGCCAACAAAACTCTAGAAGACTTGGAGCTAGGCGCTTCTGGTCGGACAGATGAGGAAACAGCCCGCAAGGAAAATCCAGTTGACTTTGCCCTTTGGAAAGCTGCCAAACCAGGAGAGATTTCCTGGGACAGCCCTTGGGGACCTGGTCGTCCTGGTTGGCACATCGAGTGTTCGGTCATGTCGACGGGAATTTTAGGGGATACTATTGATATCCACGGTGGTGGTGCTGACCTTGAGTTTCCGCACCATACCAACGAAATCGCTCAATCAGAAGCTAAGACCGGAAAAACTTTTGCCAATTACTGGATGCACAATGGCTTTGTCAATATTGATAATGTCAAGATGTCCAAGTCCTTAGGCAACTTTATCACTGTGCATGATGCATTGAAGACTATCGACGGCCAAGTGCTTCGTTTCTTCTTTGCAACCCAGCACTACCGCAAGCCCATTAACTTCACAGAAAAAGCGGTTCGCGATGCGGAGACCAACCTCAAGTATTTGAAAAACACCTATGAGCAACCGTTCACAGGAGAAGTGGATCCAGCAGACTTACAAGGCTTTGTGGACAAGTTTATCGCGGCTATGGATGAAGATATCAATGCGGCAAACGGCATCACCGTCGTCTTTGAATTGGCTAAATGGATCAATTCAGGTCACTACAATCAAGACGTCAAGGATGCCTTGACCAAGATGTTAGAAGTCTTTGGAGTGGTCTTTGTCGAAGAAGACTTGGATGCAGATATTGAAGCCTTGATCGCTGAACGTCAGGAAGCGCGGGCTAAGAAAGATTTTGCGCGAGCAGATGCCATTCGCGATGAATTGGCTGCACAAGGAATCAAGCTCTTGGATACAAAAGAAGGTGTAAGGTGGACACGTGATTGATGTCAATCTAATCAATGGGATTGCCCTTGCCTTTGAGGGAGATGCGGTCTATTCCATGTATATTCGCAGACACCTGATTTTTCAAGGGATGACCAAGCCCAATAAGCTTCACCAGGCTGCCACCCGCTATGTCTCTGCTAGAGCTCAGGCCAGCTTGATTGAAAGCATGCTGGAGCAAGAAATTCTGACAGAAAAAGAGTTGGAGATCTACAAGCGCGGTCGCAATACCAATAGCCATACCAAGGCCAAAAATGCGGATGTCGTGACCTATCGGATGTCGACGGGCTTTGAGGCTGTCATGGGCTATCTCCATATGACGGGGGAGCTCTCTCGGCTAGAAGAGCTGATTGACTGGTGCATCCAGCAAGTAGAAGAAGGAAGAAAGCAGTGAAAAATATCAGAGAGTGGTTTCCTCATGCAGAGGTGACGGATCAAGCCAATCCACCAGCTGGTTATGTAGCCATTCCCCTTCAGGCTCATCAATGGTTGCTGCTGAAGGAAGAAGAGCTAACCGAACGAGAAAAACAATTGATTTCCTGGTTGGGCGGTGAAGAAGAGGTTGCCCCTAATCCTTGGTACCAGTACCTGATCGATGGAAAGGGAGAAGCCCCTCAAGTCATCAAAAAAATGCAGCTTGTCTATTGCCACATTTCGCATTCGACAGCGGAAGGGACGGCTTCTTGGCTAGAGATGATGCAGACACTTTTGCCCAACTTCCGAGCAACCTTGCAACTGAGCGGACAAGATTATGTGCTCATTCTGGACCAAGACCAGTCTTTACCTGTGGCCGATATCTTAAAAGATACCGTCTCTGCCATGGAGTATGACTTCAATATTCGTTTATCTATCTTGGTCGGGCAAGTATGGACCGAGTCTAAAGACGGGAAAGTGTCTCCGGTCATCCGAGCAGAACGGGCGGTCTTTCGAGCCTGGATTCGAGAAGGCCATCAAGGTGTCTATCGCTTTTCTCAACTCTATCTATGGGGAATCGAGCAGGCAGATTTAGATCTCACTCCAATCAAGGCAAGCTTGCATCAGTTGATTGAAAGTCAAGATCAATTGCAAGACATCATTGTTGCTCTTTGGGACAATGGGGCAGTCGTCACCAAGGCCGCCCAGCAACTCTATCTCCACCGCAATTCGCTCCAATATAAGATTGACAAGTGGGAGGAGTTGACGGGTCTTCAGTTGAAAAATCTGACAGATCTAGCCCTGTGCTATCATTTAGTTTTACAAGATGTGATTTAAACGGAATCAATCCAGAGTTTTGTGCAACTTGCACAAAACTCTTTTTCTTTTTTGTGAGACTTGCCATAGATTTGTAAAACGTTTTCATTTACAATAGAACTATAAAAATCAAAGGAGTACCATCATGGTAGAATTGAATCTTAGTCACATTTATAAAAAATATCCAAATAGCGAACATTACTCAGTTGAAGACTTCAACTTGGACATCAAAGACAAAGAATTTATCGTTTTCGTAGGTCCTTCAGGATGTGGTAAATCAACGACTCTTCGTATGATCGCTGGTCTTGAAGACATCACAGAAGGTGAATGTTCAATCGATGGCACTGTTGTAAACAACGTGGCACCTAAAGACCGTGATATCGCCATGGTATTCCAAAACTACGCTCTTTACCCACACATGACTGTGTACGATAACATGGCCTTTGGTTTGAAATTGCGTAAATACAGCAAGGAAGATATCGACAAACGTGTACAAGAAGCAGCTGAAATCCTTGGCTTGAAAGAATTCTTGGATCGTAAACCAGCTGACCTTTCTGGTGGTCAACGTCAACGTGTGGCCATGGGTCGTGCCATTGTCCGTGATGCAAAAGTGTTCTTGATGGACGAACCTTTGTCAAACTTGGATGCTAAACTTCGTGTATCCATGCGTGCTGAAATTGCGAAAATCCACCGTCGTATCGGAGCTACAACAATCTACGTAACCCACGACCAAACAGAAGCGATGACATTGGCTGACCGTATCGTTATCATGTCTGCTACTAAAAACCCAGCTGGTACTGGTACAATTGGACGTGTGGAACAAATTGGTTCTCCGCAAGAAGTGTACAAAAACCCAGTTAACAAATTCGTAGCTGGATTTATCGGAAGCCCTGCTATGAACTTCATTAACGTGAAGTTGGAAGGTGGACACATCGTTGCCAATGGATTGAATTTGAAAGTTCCTGAAGGTGCTTTGAAAGTCTTGAAAGAAAAAGGCTATGATGGTAAAGAATTGATCTTTGGTATCCGCCCAGAAGACGTGAATACAGAAGCTGCTTTCCTTGAAACTTTCCCAGAATCAGTCGTGAAAGCAACCATCTCAGTGTCTGAGTTGCTCGGTTCTGAATCTCACTTGTACTGCCAAGTTGGTGATAACGAATTTATCGCAAAAGTAGATGCGCGTGACTACCTTGGAACTGGTGAAACAATCGAACTTGGATTTGACTTGAACAAAGCTCACTTCTTCGATAAAGAAACTGAGAAAACAGTATACTAATACCTACTGACACTATAGAGACTGAGATGATTTGTCTCGGTCTCTTTCATTTTAAGGAGACAAGACATGGAAAAAGATTGGTGGAAGGGGAAGGTCGCTTACCAGATTTACCCAAAAAGCTTTAAGGACAGCAATGGCGATGGTGTTGGTGATTTAAAAGGAATCACGGAAAAACTCGATTACCTTCAACAGTTGGGGATTGATATTCTCTGGCTATCTCCTGTTTACAAGAGCCCTTTTATTGATCAGGGATATGATATTTCCGATTATTATGCCATTGACCCGCTTTTTGGGAGCATGGAAGATATGGAAGAGTTGATTGCGGAAGGTAAGAAGCGAGGAATTTCTATCATTATGGACTTGGTGGTTAACCATTGCTCCAGTCATCACGAGTGGTTCCAAAAGGCTTTAGCGGATCCAGATGGCCCTTATGCGGATTACTTTTATTTTATCGAAAGTGACAAAGAACCCAACAACTGGGAAAGTTACTTTGGGGGCAGTGTTTGGGAGCCGGTTCCTGGCACCAACAAATACTATCTTCATTCTTTCCACAAGGATCAGCCAGATCTCAATTGGCAAAACCCTGTCTTGCGCGAAGAAATTTACAGGATGATCAATTGGTGGTTGGACAAGGGAATCGCGGGCTTCCGGATCGATGCTATTATCAATATCAAAAAAGATCTAGAATGGCGTTCGCTTCCGTCTGATCGCGAAAATGGCTTGGTCCCAGTACTGGAGTCTCTAGTGAATGCCCAATCGATTGAACCGTTCTTGCAAGAGTTAAAGGAGCGAACCTTTGCCAAGTACAATGCTTTCACTGTAGGAGAAGTTTTCAATGAAACCGATGAAGAATTGCATTTCTTCATTGGAAAAGACGGTGTCTTTTCTTCTATCTTTGACTTCAAGCAAACCTGCTTGGGGCAGGAAGGAAAGGGCTGGTTTGACCATACTCTTCCAACAGCGGAAGAACTCAAGGAAAGTATTTTCCAAGCGCATGAGCGCGCAGATAGGATTGGTGTTCTCTCGACCATCATCGAAAACCACGACGAACCTCGTGGGGTGTCCCATTATATCGCAGAAGGTCCAGTAAACGATACCAGTAAAAAAGCCCTGGGAACCATTCAGGTTTTGCGCAAGGGAATTCCGTTTATCTATCAAGGTCAAGAAATTGGAATGGAGAACCAAGTCTTTGAATCAGTGGAGGACTTTGATGATATCGCGACCATCAATGGCTACCACGTTGCTAAAGAAGCTGGTTTGAGTGAGGAAGAAGCCTTAGCAGTGATTGCCAACTATAGCCGAGACAATGCGCGGACACCGATGCAGTGGTCAGCGGAGCCAGGTCTGGGCTTTAGCGATGGACCAGCCTGGCTGATCAGTCCCAAACCAGACTATTCTATTAATGTAGAGGACCAGGAAAAAGATCCAGACTCCATCTTGAATTATTACCGTCAGTTAACTGCCTTGTATCGCCATCCCCTTTATGGAAATACAATTCGGTTTGGAGATATGATCCCAGTGTATCGGGACCGTGAAAACATCATCGCCTTTGAACGCCGTGGGAACAAACGTCTCTTGGTGATCAGCAATTTCCAAAATCGCCAGGCCACCTTGGAGTTGCCAGCTCCGATTAAAACAGTCGTTTTAAATAATACAGCAGGATTATTCCAAGAAGGAGACCAAGTGCTCGAATTGACCCCTTACCAAACTGTTGTGTTGGAATTGGTGGAATAAGGAGAAACTTTGCATCAGTATTAGGATTTAATGTAGAATAGTATTTTCATTAAATATTCTGGAGAAATTAATAAAAGTTTTCTATACTTTAGAATCAATCAAGTATAAACTGAAACTTTCCGCTGTGAGAAAAGTGTTTGAAACATTATTGTTTCAAACACTCGGGAGTTTTGAGACCTTAGGCTCAAAACTAAGTCATGGAACTTCGAAGAAGTTCGCTGACGTCCGTACTCACCTAAGGAAAGTTTTGAAAGATATTTTATCTCCAAAAAGAACCTTCGTGTCTGCGAAGGTTCTTTTCGTGTCATCCAAGTCTAAACCTGGAACTTACTCAACTTCTTTCTTTTTCAAGAGGAGGAAGCCTCCGCTAACGGCTAACAAGAAGCCTGAAAGAATGAAGTGCGCAGTTGTGTCTTCTCCAGTTTGTGGCAATTGTGCCTTGGCTGGACTTTCTTGGAAGCTTTGTCCCACTTGGTAGCTCAAGGTTTGCGCGCTTTTTTCAGCTTCAGCTGCGGTTTCTTTTTGTGGAAGGAGAACTTTAGGAGTATCTTTCTTGGTCAAGATTGGCTGTGGAGTGGTTGTTTGGTTATGAATTGGAACCACCACTTGATCTGGTTCTTTAGCTGGGACGTAATCCATCAAGCTAGCCAACTTGCTGCCAAAGATCGCATTGGTTACCCAGCGGAAGAAGTGCACGGGGTGCTGACGGTTGCTTGGATTTCCAGCATAGACAAAGAGTGGTTGGCCCAGAAGTTCTCCAGAGATGGCCATGACCTTATTGGCTAGGACTTCATTTTTTGGCCACCAGCCAGCAATGTAGTAGTCGCTTGAAGCGATGCTCATCAAGGTTTTGAAATGCTCTGGAACCTTTTCAATCCAGTTTCCGGAGTTGGAGTAGAAGAGGGTATTCTTCTTGTAACCGCTGGTCAATGGATCCTGATCATCAATGATGGCTTTCATCAAGCCTTCGTAGTCACTACCGCCTTTTAGTTTTTCAGCGTCAAATCCTGCAAGAACTCCCAATTTTTCCAGTTTTTGCATGGCTTCCCCACCGATGACAAGGGTCGGTTTCTTGCCAAAGATGGAAGCATCAAAACGATTGCTTTCCAAAATAACAACATCCGCTTCTTCTGGAGTATTGACAATTTGGAAGCCTAATTTTTCAAGGACTAGACTAGTATGAGCAGGCGCATCGACTCCAGCCCAATTATAGTGGTAGTTTGGAGAGTAGACCTTCATCGGTTTCAAGGTTGGCCCGCTTGGTACCTTGTAGAGGGCATCACCATAGATGGCATAGTTTGGCAGGAGCGAAGCAAAGGTATCGCGGTCAACGATGTAGCCATCATCTGTCAGGTAGACAGATTTTCCTTGCGCAATGGCCTGGTTAACAGCTTTAACGGCACTGGCTGAGGTATTTGCGATCACATAGTAAGGAGCTTTTGGATCGATTTCTGAGGTTCGAGTGGCACGGGTAGTTGTGACCTCCCCTAGTTTGCCTGTAAAGAGCCCGTCCTTGAAGACTGGTTCTGCTTTGAACCCTCTCATATCAGGGAAGTTGACGAGAAGTTCCGCGTACATCGCAGCCCAGGCAGATTCGTTGGAGCCCTTGTAGAGAATGTGGTTGGCATAGCCACGTTTGGCTTGGGCCATATCAATGACTAAGTCCCCTTTTTTGTAGTTGCCTGTATCTTCTTTGAGTTCTTTGACGAGAACACCATTGCGTTTGAAGTAGTCGATCATATTGAAGGCTTCTTGGGCGTCATTGTCCTTGTCGAGGCTCATTGGGATGACATAATAGTCAGGGAAGAATTTCGGACGACCATTCTTCACACGACCGACAACTTCACCAGTTGGACCTACTAATTCATTTTCTGCTTTTGGATCTTCAATCTTGTTGAGACCACGTAGGTAGAAGTTGAGCCGCATCTCAAGGAGTTTGTCTGGCTCTTGGTTGAGGAAGTCAATGCCGCCGAGGACAGCATTACGACCAGCATAATAAGATTCCTGGTTGGATTCTGGTATTTCAATGGTGTGGCCCAAGATGCCGTGATAGACAGCATAGACACCTGTATAACCAGAGAAGGAATCATCCCAGCCATCTCCCCAATCCAGTTTTGGAATGATGTAGCTGTCGTATTTGGAATTGGCAACCCCTGCGCTGCCCATATGGTGGGCATTTTCTAGCATGAGGTTGGACATGAGGTCGTATTCAAAGTTCGGATCATGTGGAGGTGTTGCAGGCTCAATCAAGAATTCTTTGACAAATCCATGGATATCATAGAGAGCAATTGGATTCCACTTGTTGATCATTTGGATGACGGTACGCACTTCAGGGTTGGTTTGGTAGCTGGCATCGCGGTTGGGATCCAGTCCATTGGCCAAAGCACGCAGGTTGAGAGCGTCCCCATCAGGGTTTTCCGTGAAGTCAAACAAGAAGATAAATTTGTTTAGGAGAGTTGGGATGTCTAGCGTGACTGTCTTAGCATTTCCGGATTCATCTGTGGTGTTAAAGCTCACCTTTTCCTTGGTCGCAAAGGTATTGAAGAGGCCTGTGATGATGTCGATCCCTGGCTGCTCATCCGCGTGGGTGTTGTGGACTAAGACAGGCAGTTTGTAATCCAAGGTCTTGTCCTTCAGAGCTGCCAACATCTCGCTTGGTTTGGTCAAAGCTGTAGGATTGGTGCTAGACAGGTAGTGATCGATGCTGGCTTGGTCCTTGCTCACAATTCCCATCTTCATGTCCCGGCCTTGGGCGCTCTTACCAAGGGTTTCTAACTGCACCAAACGATCGGGTTTCGCTTCTTCCTTGGATTTTTCGATAGCAGCTAGCATCTCTTCATGTGTATGGTAGTCTTGGTAAGGTCGAAAAACAAGAGTTTTATTGATGGTCACACCCAAGTCTGCATTGGTTCCGACCAGCTCATGATTGCCGATGTAGTTGCGGTAAGTCCGGCGGATATTATTTGGGCTCCGAAGGCTAAGATCTTCACCAAAGAGATCTTTTACTTCCATATGGAGATCCAAATCATTGCCGTTTGCAGTCTCTGTGATAGTAAGGAATGGATCCTTGCTCAGGGTTCCAGTCTCCATATCCCAGGTTTTCCATTCAGAGAGAGGCTTGTTGTCCAAGGTCCAGTTGATCTTGCCAGCAGCTTGAGCTTTTTCTTGGACTTTGTCATCAATCGTGCTCTTTTCAGAGAGATAAATGGTGCTATCAGCCAATCGTGTCGCTTGGTCAGCGGTCGTTGCAGCACGATTGGATGTTGGAGCAGTTGGTGTAGCAGAAGTTGCTTCTGAGGTCGCTGCTGCTTCTGCAGAAGTGGCGGGGGCTGCGGTGTCTCCTTTTTCAGCTGTAGCAGGACTGGCAGTCTCAGCTGTAACAGCTTGCTCAGTAGCGGGTGCCGCTTCAAGGACCGTACTTGGTTCTGTTTGAGGTGCTTCTAAGCTATCGGCTGATACTTGGCCATGTCCGATAACGGAAAGCAAGACAGCAGCTGAGAGGCTGAGTGTCGTAGTGTACAAATGTTTCTTATATGAAGACTTCATATAGAAGACCCTCCTTAAAAAGTTATTTTCCTGTTCTAGTATACCATTTTAGGAAAGCGTTTTCAATAGATCCCGCAATAAAGAAGCCTTTGCATTTAGCAAGGGCTTCTCTGTCTATTCTGTCTCCTGATGAAATTGTTGGTAAAAATCAACCTTGACCTGAATGAAGGTTTCTAAATCTCTTAACAATTGGAGCAAGGTGGCGCGTGTTTCGAATTCTTCCCGGGTCTTGGGCAAGGGCCGTTCGCGGAAGATCGCCAAATACTGAGCGATATCGTTGAGGAGCTCCTGAGCAGGGTTTTCCTGACTTAACTGTTGCGCAGTCTTCTTGAAAAGTTGAGCCAGGATCATACTTTCACTCGCCGCTAACTGACAACGGTTGACGTTTTCTGCCATATCCCGCAGGATATCGTTTTGGCGCTTGCGCATTTCGAAGTAGTGAATGTGGTAGTTGGTTTGATGAAAAAGGTGGTTGGAATGATCCAGATAGACGAGATTTAAAGCGTCCTTTAGGATACCATCCAATTCCTTGATCAAGCGGGCATCGTTGCGACCATCCCCTTTACCAAGTAATTCCGCAAAACGACCAAGGATCTTTTTCAGTTGGTCTTCGACAACATCATGGTAGTGATCAATCGCAGCCTGATTAGAAGGCATATAGAGATTGGCCAGCAGGGCAAAGCTGGTCCCGATTAAAAAGAGGGCAAGTTCATTGAGCAAGAGCCCCCAGGAAGTAGACTGCTCAATCAAGAGATGGGTGACGAGGACCGTACTAGGGGTGATGCCAATCTGCCAACCCATTAGAAAGGCGCATGGAACATAGAGAGCGATAAAGACTCCCAGTGCCCAAAGGTTGAATCCAAAAAAGGAAAAAGCGATACTTCCGATCACAAGGGCCAGCAAGGTCGACATAAAGCGCTGGTAGGCTTGCTTGATCGTACTGCGACGCGTATCAGAGATGCTCAAGATGGCAATGACGCCAGCTGAGATGGCATAGGTCAAGCCCAGAGCATAAGCAAGGGCAGCTGCTAAACAGGTGGCCAAGGTGAGCTTGATGGTTCGTTGAAAAAGAGGCATGGCTTCCTTTCTATTTTGTTGGTTTCGCTGAGATAGATTTCATTTCATTATATCATGAATTGGCCTCATCCTCCTTTCTTGTGGTATACTAGTTCTATGGAAAATAACGATATCGTATACGGTGTCCATGCAGTCACCGAGGCTTTACAAGCCAATACAGGCAATAAATTATATATTCAAGAAGATCTCCGAGGAAAAAATGTCGACAAAATCAAGGCTTTAGCAGCTGAAAAGAAGGTGTCGATTTCTTGGACGCCAAAGAAAACCCTGCAGGAAATGACAGAAGGAGCTGTTCACCAAGGCTTCGTTCTTCGTGTGGCAGCCTTTGCTTACACAGACTTGGCAGCGATTCTGAAACAGACAGCCCAAGAAGAGAACCCGCTTTTGTTGATTCTCGATGGCTTGACCGATCCGCACAATCTTGGATCCATCTTGCGGACAGCTGATGCGACCAATGTCTCAGGGGTCATCATTCCTAAGCACCGGGCAGTCGGGGTAACCCCGGTGGTGTCGAAAACTTCTACCGGAGCAGTGGAACACATTCCCATTGCACGTGTGACCAATCTCAGCCAAACCCTAGACAAGTTGAAGGAAGAGGGCTTCTGGATCTTTGGAACCGACATGAACGGCACGCCATCTCATCAGTGGAATACGGCTGGTAAGTTGGCTTTGATCATTGGTAATGAAGGAAAAGGGATCTCAACCAATATCAAAAAGCAAGTCGATGAGATGATCACCATTCCTATGAATGGCCATGTTCAAAGCCTCAATGCCAGTGTGGCAGCAGCCATCCTCATGTATGAGGTCTTTCGCAACCGACTATAAATCGTAGAAAGGCAATGATATGAAACGAAAAATCTTATTGGTTGACGGCTACAATATGATTGCCTTCTGGCAGGAGACCCGCCAGCTCTTTCAAAAAAGTGAGCTCGATGCGGCGCGCAACATCCTCCTGCAAAAACTGAGCCACTATGCTAGCTTTGAAGGGATCGAAGTCATCTGTGTCTTTGATGCCCAGTATATGCCAGGAGTGCGGCAGACCTATGAGGAGTTCAATGTTCAGGTGGTCTTTACCGGTGAGGATGAGACGGCAGATGACTATATCGAGCGCTTGGCGGCAGAGCTCAACACACCCCTCCACCAAGTATCGGTAGCGACCAGTGACTTAAATGAGCAATGGACCGTCTTTGCTCAAGGGGCCCTTCGGGTATCCGCTAGAGAGTTAGAAAAACGGGTCGCAGTCGTCAAAGGAAACCTTAATCAAGCGCAACAAGTGGTCAACGATCAAAAACCACCCATGCGACCGCTCGATCACGAAGTATTGCGACAATTACAAGAAATGATGGGAGACAAGTAATGACATTTGCTATTTTAACCGATTCGACCGCAGATTTGGACCAAAACTGGGCCAAGGAACATCAGGTCACCATTCTCGGTTTGACCATCGAGTTAGAGGGAACAGTATACCAGACAGTAGGCCAAGATCAATTGACCAGCCCTGAGCTTTTAGAAGCCATGAAAAATGGGGCCAAACCGACAACCAGTCAGGTCAATGTGGGCCAATTTCAGGAAACCTTTGAACAATTTGCCAAAGAAGGGAAAGACCTGCTTTATGTAGCCTTTTCATCGGTCTTATCAGGAACTTACCAGAGTGCAGTCATGGCACGAGACCTGGTTTTAGAAGACTACCCGGAAGCTGTGATTGAGATTGTCGATCCGAAGGCGGCTGGGATTGGAGAGGGCTACCTGGTTATGCGGGCAGTAGCTGCGCGTGATGCAGGTCGTTCATTAGCAGAAGCCAAAGAAGAAATCATGGCTCTAGCTCCAAAACTGCGGACCTATTTCCTCGTCGATGATCTCTACCACCTCATGCGTGGCGGACGTCTTTCTAAGAGTGCTGCGATCATGGGAAGTTTGGCCAGCATCAAACCCATTCTCTGGATAGATGCGGAAGGGAAATTAGTCCCTATTAGCAAGGTTCGGGGACGCAAAAAGGCTGTCCGGGAATTACTGGAGCTGATCAAAGCAGATATCGGTGAAAGCACAGCCTTGGTATCTTATACCAACGATCTAGAAGGAGCCGAAGCACTGAAGCAAGAAATGCTTGCGCTTGAAGGCATCGATGAAGTTCTCGTGATGCCTCTTGGACCGGTTATTTCAGCCCACGTCGGCCCGAATTCCTTGATCGGATTTGTCATTGGAAAAGAAAATCGCAAATAATTTTCCAAATCGGTTGACTTTTATCTTAGAATTTTGATACAATAGTAGGCGGTATTGTTTACCCCATTTGTAAGGCCCCGGAACCTTTCAAATAACTTGCGGACCGGAACATCCGCCCTGTAAACAAAAACGACATTCATATAGGAGAAATCATGAACAAAACTACATTCATGGCTAAACCAGGCCAAGTAGAACGCAAATGGTACGTTGTTGACGCAACTGATGTACCTCTTGGACGCCTTTCAGCAGTTGTTGCTAGCGTGCTTCGCGGAAAAAACAAACCAACATTCACACCTCACACTGATACAGGTGACTTCGTAATCGTTATCAATGCTGAAAAAGTTAAATTGACTGGTAAAAAAGCAACTGATAAGATCTACTACACTCACTCAAACCACCCAGGTGGATTGAAATCAATCTCTGCTGGTGAACTTCGTTCTAAAAATGCAGTACGTTTGATCGAGAAATCAGTTAAAGGTATGCTTCCACACAATACTCTTGGCCGCGCTCAAGGTATGAAATTGAAAGTATTCGTTGGAGCTGAGCACACTCACGCTGCACAACAACCAGAAGTTCTTGATATTTCAGGACTTATCTAAGGAAAGGAACAATAAAGTATGTCACAAGCACAATATGCAGGTACTGGACGTCGTAAAAACGCTGTTGCACGCGTTCGCCTTGTTCCAGGAACTGGTAAAATCACTGTTAACAAAAAAGATGTTGAAGAGTACATCCCACACGCTGACCTTCGTCTTGTAATCAACCAACCATTCGCAGTTACTTCAACTGCAGGTTCATACGACGTTTTCGTTAACGTTGTAGGTGGTGGATACGCTGGTCAAGCAGGAGCTATCCGTCACGGTATCGCTCGTGCCCTTCTTCAAGTAGACCCAGACTTCCGCGATTCATTGAAACGCGCAGGACTTCTTACACGTGACTCACGTAAAGTTGAACGTAAGAAACCAGGCTTGAAAAAAGCTCGTAAAGCATCACAATTTAGTAAACGTTAAAACTTATTTAAACTTATTGAAAGCATTTCGTATCAAAAATACGGGATGCTTTTTCTGTTCACCCCAAATTTTTGTAACTAGGTGATACTTGAAATTAATACAAATTTGGTTGTTTTTGATAAATCTAAGCAACACTAAATGATGAAGTGAAAGGGGATGAATCTTTGATAGTATTCATTTATTGTGAAATATGATATATTTATTAATTAGATGGATGAATACTTCTAGAGTTAAATATAGCATAATAGGGACAGACTTTTTGGTTTATTTTTGTTTGTAGTCGGATTATGAAAGAATATCCAATATTATGCGATAAGATAGAATGTTACAAAAAAGAAAGGGGATGCAATCCGATGAAGAAAGACAGATTAATTGTATTGACAGATGCTGTTCTAGCAATTATTATGACCATCTTGATTTTAGAGTTAGAAAAACCAACAACACCAAGTCTTGAAGCTTTTTGGGATTTACGGCAAAATTTCTTTGCTTGTTTTCTTTCCTTTTTCTGGTTGGGATCGTTATGGATGGCACTAAACACATTATGGGAAAAGGTTGAGAAAATTTCCTCAGAAATTATTTGGTGGAATTTGTTTCTACTCTTGGAGCGGCAGGAGTTCTCTTTGGAGAATTTCATGCCATCCAAGATACCAGTCTGAATGATGTGGTGGACCGGATCTATATAAATGTCAAGGATTTACCGTTTCAGTCCTTGGGAGCTTTAGCTAATATCCTGTCTGATGTTAAGAAGGGACTGATTCAAGACAGTCATATCTGGTCTTTCTTCCAGTCATTTTTCAAACAATATCAGTTGATAATCAGCTTAAATCAGATCTATCAGTTTGTCTATCTTTCTCTGATGGAGATCATGTCCTATCTTCACTTTGATTATTGGAAAAAACGGCTCGGTCAGGAGCTAGTATGAATAAGGAGAACAAATGAGACGTTTAAAAATGTTATGGCATATTATACAGGTTACGGGTTTTACTCGGTTTGCTCTGAGTTTTGTGACCTTTGTTTTTGGGTCAGGAGGCGTGCTTTTCCTAGTTGAACCTGCTATCACAAATTACGGAGACGGTCTTTGGTATGCTTTTGTGACTTCGACGACTGTCGGCTACGGGGATCTCCTAGCTGTGACCTTGATTGGAAGGATTACCAGTGTCTTCTTGACGATTTATGGGCTCATATTTTTTGGCTGTTTATCAGCTGTTATTATTAATTATTATACCGATTTAAATAAGGAAAGAGGAGAGGACAAATGACTGCCAATTATTCAACACGGGAATACCGTGAGAAATTATACGATGACCTTCATGTTCGATTGAGAGATACAGCGATTTTGATGTGTGCAATTTTTATTGCCTCTATCGGACTAAATATGAATTCAACAGCTGTCATTATAGGAGCCATGTTGATTTCACCTCTCATGACACCGATTGTTGGACTGGGATTCGGTTTAGCTATTTTTGATACGCGTTTAATCAAGCAATCTCTAGAGGTTTTATTGACTCAAGTGTTGGTCAGTTTGCTTGTCTCGACTCTGTATTTCTGGATTTCTCCCTTGTCTTATGCAAGTAGCGAGTTGATTGCACGAACCTCTCCAACCATTTGGGATGTCCTCATTGCTATTGCTGGTGGGATTGCTGGTGTGATCGGTTCAAGGAAAAAAGAAGCAAACAATATCGTGCCAGGAGTAGCCATTGCTACAGCTCTGATGCCGCCTATCTGTACTGCTGGCTATGGTTTAGCTAATGGGAATGTACGATTTTTATTGGGGGCTCTCTATCTTTTCTTGATCAACTGTGTCTTTATCATGCTAGCCAACATTGTTGGAACAAGAATTTTGATGAGAAAATCTCCTTTAACTTCATTTAAAGAGCTAAGCATTAAAATGAGAATTGGGTTGATATCCTTGATTGTATTGTTGGTCCTTCCAGCCAGCTATTCAGCAGTCACTCTGACGATGGATCAAGCTCGAAAAGAAGGGATCAAACAGTTTGTAGAAAATGAGTTCGCCAATCATACGGTCATTAATCAAGTCTACAAGTCAAGTAGCAATGAATTAGTCTTGACGGTTGTTGGAGGTCCGATTTCAGAAGAAGAATTAGAAACCATTCGCCAAAAACAAGCCTCTTACGGTATTCAATCTGTTCAAATGAAAGTGAATCAAGTTCAGAACTCGCCAACATTAGATAGTGAAGCGACCAAGGAATTTTATGAAAACATTGACAAGTATATTGATCAAAAACTCTCTGAAAAAGATTCACAAAACGATCTCGTAAAAGAAAATGAAGCAGACAAGGATTGAGGACAATGAACTGAATCGGTTTTTACGCCGTGTTTTTCTTGTATCTTCCTCTTTCTTACTTATAGCAGGTTGTTTTTGCTTGAATAAGAAATAAATTAGAAGTTCTATCATCTAAGAAAAATGATGAAAAAAATCATTTAACTAATGGTGTGAACGTTTAGTGTTTATCAGCTCCATTCTCTGTAATTTTGGGGGTAAAATCCACACCATTTAGATAAAATTAGTTGAATTTGATTGGAAAAACGCTTTTATAAAAGCGGAGAAAAGTCTTGATATTACGCTGTTTTTAGTCCAACTGAAATTCATACTTTCCAAACCAGGCTTGAAAAAGGCCCGTAAAGCATCACAATTTAGTAAACGTTAATTCGTTACTGGACAGCAGAATACAAACGAAAACACTTTGCATCTTGCAAGGTGTTTTTTTCTATGAGAACTGGCGGTGCGCAATTAGGATAGCTCTAGCGACTTTAGTCGCATAGAGATATGCTATGCACAGTTGCCTCAAGAAAACAATGCTTCTTGGTCCACCCTGTTAGACAAGCTTCAAAACCAAGGAATCCAACAGATTTCTCTTGTAGTTACAGATGGCTTTAAGGGGCTTGAGCAGATTATCAGTCAGGCTCACCCATTAGCTAAACAACAATGTTGCTTAATTCATATTAGTCGAAATCTAGCTAGTAAAGTGAAACGAGCAGATAGAGCGGTTATTCTGGGGCAATTTATAATGATTTATCGTGCTGAAAATTTAGAAATGGCAGGACAAGCTTTAGAGGACTTTCTCGCCGAATGGAAACCAAAGTATAGGAAAGTCATGGAAAGTCTGGAGAAGACGGATAATCTTTTAACTTTTTATCAGTTTCCCTACCAGATTTGGCACAGCATGTATTCGACAAACCTCATTGAGTCTCTTAACAAAGAAATCAAACATCAAACGAAAAAGAAGGTTCTTTTTCCTAATGAGGAGGCTCTGGAACGTTACTTAGTTACGTTGTTTGAAGATTATAATTTCAAGCAAAGTCAACGAATCCATAAAGGGTTTGGTCAATGTTCTGATACACTTGAAAGCTTATTTAATTAACACTCCGTAACTCTACTTAAGTGTTTACACATAATTATTTACAGTATCAAAAAATAAAGTATATTGTTTTCATCATAATATAATTAAATATCAGTATAGAGAATTTTATCTATATATCAGATATCAGCAATTGCTTTTGCTGTCATTTTTCGCTACAATAGTTACAAGGAGGAAATAAACATGTTAAAAGAAGTATTAAACGTCGCAAAAGTTGCGAAAAAATCATCTCTCTTCTTAGGAGGGGTAGCATTTGGGACGCTTGGCTTGAAAGTCTTAGCAAGTAAAGAAGCTAAGAAAGGCTATTCTAAGGCCTTGGCTAAAGCTTACAAATTGAAAGATGGACTGGATGCATCTGTTTCTGTTGTAAAACAACACGGTGATGATGTTTTACAAGACGCTAAATATTTATACGAACAGGAAAAGAAAGAAGAACAATTAGATAGCCTGACAGGTGAATAATATGTCTTTTAAAGTGCTACACAGAGGATATCAACATATCCGATTATCGTCCTCGTTTTCACTGACCTTGGATATTCAAGATTATCTTCGTTCCTTGGCTAAAGATGAAAAAGGGATCGACTCTATTCAGTTTTATATGGATCAGCAGCACTTTACTCTACGTATGAAAGAAGGCTTCTCTGTATTAGAAAATGCAGAGGCCTTTTTAAAAAAAATTGACAAGGGGAAAGTTTCGGACTTGATGACTCTTCCCATTCGTAGAGAAGAGAGTGCTTATTCAATTGTATCGGGTGCAGCGATTAAGCGTTTGCTGTTTCGAAGTTTTGTACCCTACCCTATTCGTTATATTTGGACTTGTTATCAGGCTTTGGGTTATGTCAAAGAAGCCTATCAAACTTTAGCGCGCAAGGAACTAACCATGGAGGTCTTGGACTGTTCGGCCATTTTGTTGTCCTTGTTTATGAACCAATCCAAGACAGCTAGCAACATCATGTTTATGCTTGATTTGGGTAATCATCTGGATCAGTGGTCTTTAAAAAAAACAGCAACAGATTTGGAACAAAGCCTTCTTGCTAAAGAAAGTGATGTTTTCTTAGTGCGGGGAGACATGGTCATCAGCATCAAGAGTTCTGATGTTCAAGTAGGTGATGTATTAGTTGTCTCCCAAGGTAATGAAATCTTGTTTGACGGCCAAGTGGTTTCAGGATTAGGCATGGTCAATGAGAGTTCCTTGACTGGAGAGAGCTTCCCTGTTGAAAAGAAAGAGGGAGATTCTGTATGTGCGAATACTGTTTTGGAAACAGGAGAGTTAAGAATTCGTGTGACTGATAATCAGATAAACAGTCGTATTTTGCAACTCATCAATCTGATGAAAAAATCTGAAGAGAGTAAGAAGACAAAACAACGTCATTTTATTAGGATGGCAGACAAGGTTGTAAAATATAACTTCTTAGGTGCTGGTTTGACTTATCTGTTAACAGGTTCGTTTTCAAAAGCCATTTCCTTTTTATTGGTGGATTTTTCATGTGCTCTAAAAATATCCACACCTGTAGCCTACCTTACGGCCATAAAGGAAGGTCTAAATCGAGAAATGGTTATTAAAGATGGTGATGTATTAGAAAAATATCTGGAAGTGGATACTTTCTTGTTTGATAAAACGGGTACCATCACGACGAGTTATCCTTTGGTTGAAAAGGTTCTTCCTTTCGGAGATTATACTGAGAAAGATATTTTAAGAATAAGTGCATGTTTGGAGGAACATATCTATCATCCTATTGCCAATGCAATTGTTAAACAAGCTGAAATTGAAGGCATTGAACACGAAGAAATGCATGGCAAGCTTCAGTATGTTGCAAGCAAAGGGATTAAATCGCAAATTGATGGTCAATCGGTTGTCATTGGAAATTATGTACTAATGCAAGACGAACAGGTAAGAATTAGTTCTGAGCAGCTGGCCTTGATTGAGCAATATAAGACTCATTACAATTTATTGTTTTTGGCTTATAAGAAAGAATTAATTGGGATGTTTTGTATCCACACTCCCTTGAGAAGCGAGGCGAAAGTTGCATTGAAAAAGCTAAAGCGCCAAGGGAAAAAACTGATTCTGGCAACTGGTGATACGTTGGCTAGAACAGAAGAGTTGGTTAAAGATCTGCCATTTGACAACGTTTATACTGATTTAAAACCAGATGGTAAGTTTCAGTTGGTTCAGGAATTACAGAAAGCTGGCCGAACTATTTTGATGGTTGGAGACGGGTTAAACGACTCTGCTGCCTTGACGCTTGCAGATATTGGGGTTGTGATGAATGAAAGTGCTGATATTTCTAAGCAGATGAGTGATATTTTATTATTAGATAATCGTTTAGATTTCTTCGAGGAATTGAATTCTTTATCTGAATCGTTGCAGAAATTAATTCAAAGAAATATTCAAGAAACAGTTGTAATAAATGGAAGTTTAATTGGATTTGGGTTGTTAAATTGGTTAAGCCCATCTAATCTTTCGATATTGCACAATCTGACTACTTTAAGAATCGTCCTTCGTAGTCTTTCTATTAAAAGTAGGTAAGAGACCGAGAAGCTGAGGTTATAAAAACTAAAAGGAGTTGTCTCATTTGAGAATAACGGCTCTTTGTCAACTGTAGTGGGTTGGTGGAAAATTATACCCTGGAGAGGACCAAATTGGTTCTCTCCTTTTAAATATTGAAAAAACCATTGGCAGTGGACATACTTTAAGACTATATATTTCTGAAACTAGTTTCACAATACAAATATTGACATGCAATTATTAATTGGTGGATTTTAAGTTGACATCTACAAAGGTTAATGTTAGAATACATTCAAAAATATATTTGAATGAGGTGTTTTATGATTCAAAATATTGTTACTTCAATAATCCTGTATTCTGGGACAGCCGTAGACTTACTTATTATCCT
>NZ_JAJCHF010000015.1:0-52314 GCF_020554365.1 Streptococcus sp. 210928-DFI.4.42 | reverse complement strand
CTCGACAATCCAAAAATAATTGAGAGGCTAGGACTTTTGTCCCAGCCTCTTTTTTTCATGCTAAGAATGCAGTAAATTCAAGGCTAAATTAAGATTTTATGATAAAATAAGAACATGAAAACCAGAATGAAAGAATTAGTGGAATTACTCAATCGATATGCTTACGAGTATTACACAAAAGACGCTCCATCTGTTTCGGATAGTGAATATGATCAATTATATCGGGAGTTGGTGGAACTAGAAACCGCTCATCCTGATGAGATCTCACCAGAGAGTCCAACTCACCGTGTAGGTGGGGTGGTTTTAAAAGGCTTTACCAAATACCAGCACCAGTATCCCCTTTATAGTTTGCAGGATGCTTTTTCGCGTGAAGAATTAGAAGCCTTTGATCAGCGTGTCCGTAAGGAATTTCCTTTTATCAGCTATGTATGTGAGCTGAAAATCGATGGCTTGTCCATTTCCCTCACCTATGAAAATGGTGTCCTCGTAACGGGCGCAACACGTGGGGATGGTTCTGTCGGTGAGGATATTACAGAGAACCTCAAGAGGGTCAAGGACATTCCTTTGGTGTTACCAGAGCAAGTGAACATCACGGTTCGAGGCGAGTGCTACATGCCACGGGCTTCCTTTGATCGGGTCAATCAGATCCGTCAAGAAAACGGCGAGCCGGAGTTTGCTAATCCGAGGAATGCTGCTGCAGGAACGCTTCGCCAATTGGATACGAAAATCGTGGCCAAGCGAAATCTTGCAACTTTCTTGTATCAAGAAGTGAGCCCGACAGATCAAAGCAGTCAGGAAGGCGTGCTTGAGAAATTAGCCCGCTTAGGCTTTGTCGTGAACCAAGAGCGAGTGCTGGCTGAGGATATGGAGCAAATTTGGGACTTCATCCAAAAAGTAGCTCAGCTTCGAGAGGATCTTCCCTACGATATCGATGGGATCGTCATCAAGGTCAATGACCTAGCTGTTCAAGAAGAACTAGGCTTTACCGTAAAAGCTCCTAAATGGGCTGTCGCCTATAAGTTTCCAGCTGAAGAAAAAGAAGCGAAAATCTTATCGGTGGATTGGACGGTTGGACGGACCGGAGTTGTGACCCCAACTGCCAATCTAACTCCAGTCCAGCTAGCCGGAACCACTGTTAGTCGGGCAACCTTGCACAATGTGGACTATATTGCTGAAAAAGACATTCATCAGGATGATACCGTCATTGTCTACAAGGCGGGTGATATCATTCCAGCGGTCTTGCGTGTCGTCAAAGATAAACGGGTATCTGATCAAGCATTAGCCATTCCAACTCATTGTCCGAGCTGCCAGAGTGAGTTGCTTCATTTTGAGGATGAGGTGGCCCTTCGCTGTATCAATCCGCTCTGTCCAGCACAGATTAAGGAGGGATTGAACCACTTTGCCAGTCGGGATGCTATGAATATTACAGGCTTGGGTCCAGCTGTTGTAGAGAAACTCTTCGCAGCTCAGTTGGTAGAGGATGTAGCTGGGATCTATCGTCTGACAGTCGAGGATCTATTGACCTTAGAAGGCTTTAAAGAAAAATCTGCTGAAAAACTCTATGAAGCCATTCAAGCTTCAAAAGAGAATTCAGCTGAGAAATTACTCTTTGGTTTGGGGATCCGCCATGTCGGTAGCAAGGTTAGTCAAATCTTGCTCCAAGAATTCCATGACCTCGATCAATTGGCTACAGCTGATCCAGAACGAATTGCTGGCATTGACAGTCTCGGTATGGTCGTGGCTGAAAGCCTCAAGCGTTATTTCGCGCAAGAAGGATCCAAGCGCCTACTGCAAGAGCTTAAAGAAGCTGGCGTCAATATGGCTTATCTTGGTGAGAAAGTCGCTGCTGATGCGGCCCTATCAGGAATGACAGTCGTTTTGACTGGGAAGCTAGAGCGACTCACGCGTTCAGAAGCTAAGGCAAAATTAGAAAGTTTGGGCGCTAAGGTAACTGGATCGGTTTCCAAAAAAACAGATTTAGTCGTTGCAGGCAGTGACGCTGGTAGCAAGTTAACCAAAGCACAAGAATTAGGAATCCAGGTAGAAGATGAGGCCTGGCTTGAAAGTTTATAGAGGATCTTTATGGTAGAACGAATCAAAAAAGCCCGTTTAATTTATAATCCGACCTCTGGGCAAGAAATTATCAAGAAAAATATTGCGGAAGTCTTGGACGTACTCGAAGACGTGGGCTATGAAACCAGCGCTTATCAAACGACTCCAGAACCATTTTCTGCCCAAAATGAAGCAGAAAGAGCCGCTAAAGCAGGCTTTGATTTAATCATTGCCGCTGGTGGAGATGGTACGATTAACGAAGTGGTCAATGGGGTCGCAGGTCTGGAAAATCGTCCGCAGATGGCCTTTATTCCGACCGGTACCACCAATGACTATGCGCGTGCCTTGAAGATCCCGATGGGAGATCCTGTGGCGGCTGCCCGCATTATCGAAAAGAATCAAACCATTCAGATGGATATTGGTCGTGCCTATGGCAGCAAGTATTTCATCAATATTGCTGCAGCAGGAACCATGACAGAATTGACCTTCAGTGTTCCAAGTAGTGTTAAATCTCGCTTGGGTTACTTTGCCTATGTGGCAGAAGCTGCTAAAATGTTGCCACGAAACAAGGCTCGTAAGGTGCGGATTGAGCACGACAATGGTGTCTTTGAAGGGCCAGCGTCTATGATTTTTGTGGCCTTGACCAACTCGATTGCTGGTTTTGAAAGTGTCGCGCCAGATGCTAAGCTTGATGATGGGAACTTTACCTTGATTATCGTAAAAACTGCTAAGCTCTTTAACATGTTGTCCCTGATGATTCAGGCCATTAATGGAGGCAAGCATGTGCACGATGAAAATGTAGAATATCTCAAGACCAAGAAGTTGACGATCGAAATGTTAGGAAAAAATGCTCAACCGTTCCGCATCAATCTAGATGGGGAATACGGGGGAGATACTCCGGTTGAATTGGAAGTCTTCCATAATCACTTGGAATTCTTTGCAAATATTGATGAAATCAACAACGATGCTTTGGTTCACCCATCTGAAGAATAAAAACAAATAGTTGGAGTCCATTACGTGTTTTGAAAGCGGATGGTTCCTTCGGTATTAAATTGGAAATAGGAAAATGTTATGCGACAATACCATGTAAAGCTTCATTTTCATAAGCAAAAAGGAAATTATTTTGCCTATGATATGTGGCAATGGCAGGATCAAGTAGAAGGAAAATCAGTCTCTTTCTCCAAGTTGGATTATTTTGGAGTGGAGGGAAATCTGGTATACGAGAGTAAGGATGCCTTGAACCGGGGCCATGTCCTAGTTAAAGAAGGGGATTGGCTCACTAAGACCCGGGACTTTGAAATCGAACTCTTACCAGAAGGGCATGTTCGAGAAGTGTGGATTCTTGATGGAGACGATACAGTCTATTATTCTTTGCAAGCTGCTTTGACGAGTCATGCATACAGCCATCGTCAGCCTCATGCCTACGATATGGCGATGCGCCCTCGAGAGTTTGATGCCAAGTGGGCATATCAAGGATGGCTCGGTCATCGGGAGGAAGAAGGAGAGCATTGCTTTAAACTGTGGGCTCCTACTGCTAAGAAAGTTGAATTGTTACTCTATCAATCAACAGAATTGGATGCGCCTATTTGGAAAACTATTCCGATGATGCGTGGCAAACAAGAGTCTAGCTACCACCCAGAAAATACCCATGGTGTTTGGATTTTAGATTTTCTAGGAAATTTAAGTGGCATGGCTTATCAATATCGTGTGAATTTTGAACACCATACTCAAGTGACGAGCGATCCTTATAGCATTGCAACGACAGCGGACGGGATGCGCACTGCCATTCTTTCAAGAGCAGATCGTCAGTTTGATTGGGGTCCTAAAAAAGGAGCCGATGCGACTCCTTGGCGCTTGGACAATCCTTGTCAAGCAGTGATTTATGAGATGCACCTTCGAGATTTGACCAAATCACCGACTTCAGGTGTGGACGAGTCTTTGCGTGGAACCTATCTGGGCGCTTGCCAAGAAGGAACCGTCAATAGCCATGGTGATGCAACTGCCTTTGATTATATCCGTCAGTTAGGAGTCAATGTCGTGCAACTGCAGCCCATTTCTGATCGCTTTAAACAGTACGACGAAGAAGGCCGTGTGACCTACAATTGGGGTTACGATGTTCAAAATTATTCCGCACCAGAAACGAGTTTTTCAACGGATCCATCCAATCCCAAACAAACCATGAAAGAGCTTAAAACTATGATCCGGGCTTATCATGACGCTGGGATTTCGGTAGTCATAGATGTGGTCTACAATCATACCTACTCAACTGAGCATGGTCCTTTCCAAAATACAGTTCCGGATTATTATTACCGGATGGAGCCAGATGGGCGCTTCCAAAATGGGACAGGTGTCGGAAATGAGACGGCAAGTGAGCATGAAATGTACCGCAAGTACATGATTGATTCCCTTACGCACTGGGTCAAAGAGTACCAGATCGATGGTTTCCGCTTTGATTTGATGGGCATTCACGATGTGACGACAATGAATGCTATTCGGGAGGCGATGGATGCTCTGGATCCTCGCATTCTCCTTTATGGAGAAGGTTGGGATATGGGAACCGGTCTCGCACCAGAGGATAAGGCTAAGAAAGACAATGCGGCGCAATTGCCACGTATTGGATTCTTTAACGACACGGAGCGCGATGCTATTAAAGGAGCTGAGGTTTATGGTTCCATCAAACGTGGCTTTGTCAGCCGAAAATCAACAGAGAATATCGTTGCGCGTGCTGTTCTAGGCAGTGCAGAGCTGGGTCATTATTTAAGTCCGAATCAGGTTTTGAATTATGTGGAGGCTCATGACAATTATAATCTCTATGACTTGCTTCAGACCCTCCATCCAAATGAAGAAGTAGCAGGCTTAGTCAAGCGCTCAGAGTTGGCTACGGCCATGAACCTGCTCTTCCAGGGTATGACCTTTATGCAATTGGGTCAAGAGTTTATGCGGACTAAATTGGTAGCGACAGGTCCTGATGGAGAGATCACACCTTTGGATCGTGAGCGGGCCATGAATTCCTACAATGCTCCAGATTTTGTGAATCAGGTCAACTGGGATCTGGTCAGTCAAAACAAGGAATCAATTGCCTATATCCGAAGCTTGATCAATTTGAAGACAAGTCTTCCTGTCTTAGGGCTTGAAAGCTATGATAAAATCTACCAACAAGTCTTTATCCAATCTGCAACTGATTGTAGTGGACTTCTGATATTTGAACTAACAGGAGACAAGAAGTACTTGGTCATCTTCAACGCCAGCGGACTTCCATATTACCTCCAAAATTCAGATAAATTGAAATTGATGGTTGGAAATAGTCGTCATAAACGGCCATTCTATGTGGAGAATTTAACGGCTTCTGTTTTTGAAGTCCTAGACTAAGTTCTTTTTAAAGGAATCACAAAATCCCTGAGTTTAAAAACTCAGGGATTCTTTTTATTTAGAAGAACTGCTACTGGTCTCTGTTGAGGAAGAACTATCGTCTTCTGGGTGCAATTCTTTATAAGTAGGTGCCTTGAAGAGATCAACGGTGGACTGATTGCCACGTTGGTTATAAAGGCTGGTTGATTTGTCACCTTTTTCCTTTTCAATCTTCTTCAATGCCTTGAAGGAATTAGTGTAGGAATAATCATCTGGATTGACTTTTCCAAGATCATTGCCCTTGAAGAAGCGAAGGAGGTCACCGGTCTGGATGCTATCGCTAATCTTCAATTGCAGGTTAGCAGCCTCCCTAATCTTGTCCAGTTCTTCCTTGGTTTTTTCGTCTGGGTTCGTGATTTCCTCACCTGTTTTGGTGTAATAGGTCCGGCCACTATAGCTCGTATACTCTGGAGTTACAAAGTAGTTAGCGGAGCGGAAGGCGACGATTTGATCATGATCTGGTGAGAGCATATCTTGACCAACTTGGAGGAATTTGTTGGATTCAATGCCTAGCAAATGTTCCAAGGTTGGGAGCATATCAATTTCGCCACCATAGGTATTGATAATGCCTCCCTTGTCCATTCCAGGAATAACTACCATATAAGGAACGCGTTGCAACATGGCATTGTCATAGCTTGACCACGTTTCAGAGTTCTTACCAAGTAGAGGAGCAAGAGCTGGGTTGCGGGAGTTTGAAATTCCGTAGTGGTCCCCATAGAGAACGATGATGGAATTTTTGTAAAGACCAGATTCTTTCAGGTAATCAAAGAAGGCCTTGATCGAAGAATCTAGGTAGTTAGCGGTCGCAAAATAGCCATTGATGGTTTCGTCCTGAGTCTTAGCTAGAGGGAAGCCAAGATCATCTCCTGACAAGCTGGTTGTATAAGGATAGTGGTTGGAAACCGTAATGAACTTCGTATAGAAAGGTTGTTGCAATCTTTCTAGGTATTTAATGGAATCCTTGAGCATGTATTTGTCATTAAGACCATACTGGAAGGAGTTGCTGCTGTTTTGTTTGGTGAAGTAGCTAGCATCAAAGAAGTAATTGTAGCCCCATTGTTTATAAGCAGTATTCCGGTTCCAGAAACTTCCAGCATTCCCGTGGAAAACAGCGCTCGAGTTGTAACCATTTTTTGAAAGAATAAATGGTGCAGCCTGTTGGGTATTGGTTCCACCATAGTTCACCATAAAGGAACCTTGGTTGAGTCCGAAGAGGCCTGTTTCAATCATGGTCTCCGCATCGGACGTTTTCCCTGCCTTGACTTGGTTAAAGACGTTTGAAAAGGCAAAGGTTTCTTTCGAGTGGTAAAGTGAGTTTAAGAAAGGTGTCACTTCATATTCTTTATCGTCTACTTTCAACTTGTAATCGATCAAGAATTGTTGGAAACTTTCCAAGTGAATGTAGATGACGTTACGGCCTTTGGCCATTCCAAAGTACTCAGGATTAGGCTTGGCGTAATGCTGTTGGATATATTCTTCCACCGGTTTTAGATCTGCTTCGGAGGCTTTGGAACGTTCTTTGTTGGCAGCATAGGTCTGATTAGCGCTATACCCCAGAAAGGCTGGTAATCCTAGGGCACGAACGACATAGTAGTTTGAGAACCCACGAGTCAAGAGCTCAGGTCGGTCAATTTCTGCGAGGAAAAGGTTGGCCGAAAAGAGCATAGCCGATAAAGAGGTAACCGCAAAACTAGCTCGTTTATTGAAGGGACGATTGTCCATTCGAATCCATTTCTTAAAGAAGAAGAAAGCGAGGATAGGGAAATCTAGAATGTAGATCACATCCCAAGGGCGGAACAATTCTAAAGCAGCAGCTCCGAGACCGGCAGAAACCTTGCTGGAAGCCAACATGGTATTGACCGTTACGAAGTCTGTAAACTCTCGATAATAGATGGAATTGGAAATCAACCAAATAAATAAGAGAAGGTAGATCCCAAAGGCCAAACTATAAAAGAGCTTGGTTCGTTTGATATAGAGTGCTAGACCGATGAAGAGCAGACTGATCGGCAATGGGTTGATCACTGCTAGAAAAATCTGATACGGTCCCTGAATGTCTAAATTAAAATCAACTGAATAGGCCCACATGGTTTTGAACCAGTAGAGCAACAGAAGGGTCAAGACAAATCCTAGTCTGGTACTCATGAAATTGAGTATCGAATTCGTAATTTTTTTCACAAAATGTTACTTCCTTGTCTTATTTCCTAAAAATTTTCATATACAAGTATACCACAATTTTATGGAGAAAGAAAAAAATGACTGTAAAGGAGAGGAAAGAAATAGGAAAGATCCGGCATTTTATATCATTTGAAGCTAAATGATGAAAGCTAGGATAAAACGGTAAAAAAAGTTCCAGTAAATAAAGCCTCTCTTTGTGAAAACTGCAGACTTTTGCTATAATAGAGGATATGAAAAAACTCACAGTCAGTCGCCAAGTAGCTCGAAAATTAAAACAAGGACAATCCCTTCTTGAAAAGCAAGATTTTGAGTCACTTCCTGCTTTGGATCAAGAGGTTCAATTTCTTTCAGGAGATGGACAATACCTCGGAGTCGGATACTTATCTGAACAAAATAAAGGGATTGGATGGTTTGTTTCACAAGAGTTGGTCGCTTTTGATCAAGACTTTTTTAAAAAGCTTTTCATCAAAGCCAAGCAATACCGTCGTTCTTATTATGCGGATGAAACGACGACGGCCTTTCGTCTCTTTAACCAAGATGGAGATGGTTTTGGTGGCTTTACGGTTGACTTATATGGTGAGTTTGTTGTTTTTTCTTGGTACAATCCCTTCGTATTTCAGATCACGGAAACCATTCTAGCGGCCTTTCAAGAGGCTTTTCCAGAAGTTCGAGGCGGCTATGAAAAGATTCGCTTTAAAGGATTAGATTATGAATCGGCTCATATCTATGGAGAAGAAGCTCCGCAAGAATTTTTGATTCTTGAAAATGGGGTCTTTTACCAAGTCTTTCTCAATGATGGCTTGATGACGGGGATCTTTTTGGACCAGCATGAAGTCCGAGGTAGCTTGGTAGAGGGATTAGCGGCTGGTAAGTCTTTGCTCAATATGTTCTCCTATACGGCAGCCTTCTCTGTGGCTGCGGCAATGGGTGGAGCAGTTGAGACAACATCGGTCGATCTGGCTAAGAGAAGTAGAGAACTATCAGAAGCGCATTTTGTGGCAAATGGCTTGGCGCTGGATGCTCATCGTTTTGTCGTGATGGATGTCTTTGACTATTACAAATATGCCAAACGCCATGACTTAAGCTATGATGTGATCGTGCTCGATCCGCCTAGCTTTGCGCGGAATAAAAAACGGACATTTTCAGTCGCTAAAGATTACCATCGGTTGGTCAGCGAGGCCCTTGAGATTTTAAATCCAGGTGGGACCTTGATTCTCAGTACCAATGCGGCAAATGTGACCAAAGAAAAATTTAAAAAACAAATCGAAAAGGGATTTCAAGGCCGTAAGCATCGCTATCTAGCGGAATACGGACTTCCGGGAGATTTTCGATGGAACAAGAAAGAAGAAAGTAGTAATTACTTGAAAGTATTTACGATTAGGGTGGATGTATGAAGTTAGTTGTTTCGATTATGCCTCGCTCCTTAGAAGAGGCGCAACAACTAGATAGTTCGCGTTACGAGGATGCAGATGTTATTGAGTGGCGTGCGGACTTTTTAGAAAAAAGCGAGATCTTAACCGTTGCTCCTGCAGTTTTTGAAAAATTTGCTGGACGCGAAATTTTATTCACCTTGCGGACTCGAGCTGAAGGTGGAGGGATGGAGCTGACTAATGAAGAATATGTTGGGATCCTGAAAGATATTCAATCCATCTATCATCCGGATTATATCGATTTCGAGTATTATAGTCACCGTGAAGTCTTTGAAGAGATGTTGGAATTTTCAAATCTTGTTCTCAGCTACCATAACTTCCAAGAAACTCCGGAAAATATGATGGAGATCTTATCGGAATTGACCAGTTTTTCTCCAAAATTAGTCAAAGTATCTGTCATGGCCCACAATGAACAAGATGTTCTTGACTTGATGAATTATACGCGTGGTTTCAAGACACTGAACCCTGAGCAAGAATATGTAACGATTTCCATGGGCAAGGTCGGGAAGATTTCGCGCTTGACAGCTGATTTGACAGGCTCTTCTTGGTCTTATGCTAGAGTCGGAGATGAAAGTGCTCCAGGTCAAATTCCTCTTGAAAATATGAGAAGAATTCGGAAGTTATTAAATGAAGATTGACGGATATACTCGGATGGCAGCGGTCATTGCCCATCCCATTCGTCATAGTATTTCTCCTTTCATCCATAATCTAGCCTATGAATTAACAGCGACCAATGCTGCTTATCTAGCTTGGGATATTGCTGAAGAAGACTTAGAAAGCACCATCAGCCAAATTCGTAAGTTAGATATGATTGGGGCCAATATCTCCATGCCCTATAAGCAGAAGGTCTTTCCTTATCTAGATGAAGTGGATGAGATGGCCCGAAAGATCGGTTCTGTCAATACCATTGTTCACCGTGATGGCAAGCTTAAAGGCTATAATACGGATGGAATTGGTTTCTTTCGTAGTTTACCTCCTGCTTTCTCTATTAAGGGAAAAACAATGGTTCTCTTAGGTGCAGGTGGTGCAGCTTTAGCGATTATTGCACAGGCGATTCATCTAGGTGTGAAACGTATCCTTGTCTTTGTGAGAGAGGAAAGATTGGTTCATTATCGTTCAATAGTTCAGTTGGTTGAAGAAGGCTTTGATTTCTTGATAGAATTGTATGCGATTGAGAAAGATGAAGATGTTCAAAACTCTTTTCATCAAGCTGATCTCATCTTAAATGCCACTGGTGTTGGAATGGATGGTCAGTCTCTTCCAATAGCGAGTCACTTGACCTTTCCGCCACATGTCTTAATCGTAGAGATGGCCTACTATCCGGCAGTGACCCCCTTTCTGCAATTAGCAGTGAATCAAGGAAACCAGAGGGTAAATGGGCTGGGAATGCTCTTTTATCAAGCTGAAGCAGCCTTTGAATTAATGACTGGGAAAGTATTTCCTACAGAGTCTGTATGGGAAGCATTGACAACAGAATATCGCCAATTTGTATGTGACTAAGAGAGGGTTTTACCTTTTCCTATTGAAAAAGCTTTAAGAGATTAGAACAAGAACTGATTTTAAAAAAAACAGTCTTGCTCTAGTCTCTTTTTCATTTTGATTGAGACATGTGCCTTATTTCATGATAAGATAGAATCAAAGAAAAACGTGAAGGAGATTCCTATGAACGTATCGGTACCTATTCCAGGACATTCCTATGATGTTGTGATTGAAAGAGGTGGTCTCAACCAAGTTGGAGACTGGTTGCGCACTCTTTGGGGCGATAAAAAAGTCGCTATTATTTCCGATAACCGGGTGGCTAAGCTATATGCCTCTATCGTAGAGAAGAGCCTGGAGAAAGCTGGTTTTCAAGTGGTGCGCTTTGAGTTTCTTCAAGGGGAAGCCAGTAAGAATCTAACCACTGTTTCAAAAGTCTATGACTTTCTAGCTACCCGGGGCATGACGCGCAGTGATGGAATCGTTGCTCTTGGGGGTGGCGTAGTTGGTGATTTGGCTGGTTTTGCTGCCTCGACCTATATGCGGGGAATTTCCTTTGTTCAGATCCCAACTAGCTTGACTGCACAGGTGGATTCTTCTATCGGGGGAAAGACGGGAGTCAACACAGCACTTGCTAAAAACATGGTAGGGACCTTTGCTCAACCAGATGGTGTGTTTATTGATCCTGAAGTGTTGAGCACTTTAGGGCAACGTGAATTGATCGAGGGGATGGGCGAAGTCATCAAGTACGGTCTCATCCAAGATACGGAACTTTGGGAAGAATTGGAAGCCATGGATGGTTCTGTCCAGAGTATTTTAGAGCATGCAGAGAGCATCATTTCTCATTCTTGCTTGGTGAAGCGAGACCATGTTGTGGCAGACGAGCTGGACAATGGCATTCGCCTGTATCTCAACTTTGGGCATACTATTGGACATGCAATTGAAGCGACAGCTGGTTATGGGCAGGTTATGCATGGAGAAGCCGTCAGTATGGGCATGGTGCAGCTCTCCCGAGTTTCAGAAGAAAAGGGCTTGATGCCAAAAGGAATCAGCCAACAAATCGAAGAAATGTGCCGGAAATTTGGCCTTCCGGTGACCTATGAGAACTGGGATAAAGAAGCCCTTTATCAAGCCTTGACTCATGACAAAAAAGCTCGTGGGACGAACTTGAAATTAGTCATTGTTCCAGAGTTGGGGCAAGCAGCGATTCATCAAATCCCTCTTCAAGAAATGAAGGACTTTTTAGAAAGAAAGGTATAAGGTCGTATGAGATATTTAACAGCAGGAGAGTCCCATGGGCCTCGACTAACAGCCATCATCGAGGGGGTTCCAGCAGGCCTTCCTTTATCTGAAGAGGATATTAATAAAGAGCTCAAACGTCGACAAGGTGGCTATGGTCGTGGTGCTCGGATGAAAATTGAGAGTGACCGGGTCGAGATCACATCAGGGGTCCGTCATGGCTTGACCATGGGAGGTCCGATTACTCTGAACGTGACCAATCTGGATCATCAAAAATGGCTAGAGATCATGAATGTAGCACCGGTCGAAGAGAAAAAGAAAAATCTGCGTAAGATCACCAAGCCACGTCCTGGTCATGCCGATCTAGTCGGAGGGATGAAATACCGTTTCGATGATCTCCGTAATTCCTTAGAGCGTTCTTCTGCACGTGAGACGACCATGCGTGTAGCCGTTGGTGCAGTTGCTAAACGGATTTTAGAAGAGATCGGCTTTGAAGTAGCCAGCCACATTGTGAATTTTGGGGGAATCGAGATTGCAATTCCCGAGAATCTAACCGTTTCAGAAATCAAGGAAAAGGCAGGTCAGTCGGAAGTTTCGATCGTTGTGCCAGAACAAGAAGAAGCCGTTAAGGCCTATATTGACCAAGTGAAAAAAGATGGCGATACCATAGGGGGAATTGTGGAAACCTTGGTTGGCGGTGTGCCTGTTGGACTAGGATCCTATGTGCAATGGGACAAGAAATTGGATGCCAAAATCGCTCAAGGAGTGGTCTCTATCAATGCCTTTAAGGGTGTTGAGTTTGGCCTTGGTTTTGAAGCAGGTCGCCTAAAAGGGAGTCAAGTCATGGATGAGATCATCTGGTCTCAGGACACTGGATATACCCGTCGCACCAATAATCTTGGTGGTTTTGAAGGGGGCATGACCAATGGTGAGCCCATTCTGGTTCGTGGCGTCATGAAGCCTATTCCGACCCTCTACAAACCTTTGATGAGTGTGGATATTGAAACCCATGAGCCTTATAAGGCAACAGTTGAGCGCAGCGACCCAACAGCTCTGCCAGCTGCAGGTGTGGTAATGGAAGCAGTGGTCGCAATAGTCCTTGCTACAGAAGTGCTTGAAAAATTCTCATCCGATAACTTGGAAGAATTGAAAGAAGCCGTTGCTAAGCACCGGGAATTTACGAAGAATTTTTAAGAGAAAGAGTTTTCCTTTGGAGAAGAAAGTTGTATATATTGCAGGCTTGGGCTTGATTGGTGCTTCACTCGCGCTAGGCATTAAGAGAGACCACCCAAACGTGACTGTTCTTGGGTACAATCGTAGTGAAGCCTCTCGAACTATCGCCCTTGAAAGAGGAATGGTGGATCAAGTGACGGATGATTTCGCAGCCTTTGCCCCTTTAGCGGATATCATTATTTTGGCGCTTCCCATCAAGCAAACCAAGTCTTACTTAGAAACCTTAGCTGGCCTGAATTTGAAAGACCGGGTACTGGTGACAGATGCAGGCTCTACCAAGGCAGAAATTGTCGCACAAGCTGAAAAAGTGTTTTCAGATAAGGATGTACGCTTTGTGGGAGGACACCCCATGGCTGGTAGTCATAAGACAGGTGCAGCAGCAGCGGATGCCACCTTATTTGAAAATGCCTATTATATTTTTACTCCTTCCAGCTTGACTAGAAGAGGTGCCATGGAAGAGTTGAAAGATCTCTTGAGTGGATTAGGATCCCGCTTTATCGAAATCGATGCTGAGGAACACGATCGGGTAACCTCCCAGATCAGTCATTTTCCTCATATTTTAGCATCGACCTTAGTCGAGCAGGCCGTAGCTTATGGAGAAGAGCATGAAATGACCCGACGTTTTGCGGCTGGTGGCTTTCGGGATATGACACGGATTGCAGAAAGTGAGCCAGGTATGTGGACCTCTATTCTCTTGTCCAATCCTCAAGCTATATTAGAGCGGATTGCAGATTTTAAAGAGCGCTTGGACCAAGTGGCTGAAACCATTCAAGCAGATAACGAAGAGGCCATTTGGTCCTTTTTCCATGAGGGACGTAAGCACCGAAAAGAAATGCAGATCCATCAGCGTCCTGGGCGCGATAGTGCCTATGATCTCTTTATCGATGTCCCCGATCAGGAAGGTGTGATCCTCGAAATCTTACAACTCCTACAAGGGATTTCCTTGGTCAATATTCACATCAATGAAGAAAATCGGGAGGATATCCACGGAATTTTGCAGCTGACCTTTAAAAATGCAGAGGATCAAGAGCGGGCTCAAACATTGATCAGCCAAGCGACGTCTTATACCGTCCTTGCTCGCTAGGTCTACAGAAGGATTTGCATCAAAAGGCCTGCTTCATTTTAGGAATATTGAAGGAAAAGCAGTATAATAGAAGTATCTTATCAGTAAAGGAGCCTAGAAAATGGCAAATATTTATGATGTAGCAAACGAACTCTCTCGGACTCTGCGAGACCTTCCTGAATATAAGGCTGTCGTAGAAAGCAAGCAAGCGATCGAAGCAAATCCAGAAGCGAAAACGCTGTTTGACGAATACGTCGCTTTCCAAAATCAACTACAAGGCTTGATGCAATCCGGTCAACTTCCAACAGAAGCTGTGCAACAAGAAATGAAGGACTATATGGAAAAAATCCAAGCAAGTCCGATTGTGAATGAATTCTTCACCAAACAACAACAATTGTCTATTTATCTTGCAGATCTTGAAAAGATTATCTTTGAGCCAATTCAAGATTTATACAAATAGAAAGACTACCAGAGTTGTCATTTCGACTCTGGTATTTTCGTTCGCCACTAGAGGAAAACAAGCTCAAAAAATGCTTGGAAACATTCGTTTTTTGTTCCAAATTTTTGATCAAAAATTGAATTCATGTCCTATTTATGATAGAATATGTGGAAAAGCACTCTGGAGATGGCAATGAAATTAAGAACCAATAGCAAGGGTCTAAAGGGAACCATTCGAGTCCCTGGTGACAAATCCATCAGTCACCGATCCATTATTTTTGGAAGTCTTGCAAAGGGCGAAACTAAGGTCTATGATATCTTGCGAGGCGAAGATGTGCTTTCTACCATCCAGGTGTTTAGAGAATTAGGAGTCTCCATCCAAGATGACGGGGATGTGATTCGGATTCAAGGAGTAGGCTTTCAAGGTCTTCAAGCCCCGACATCTCCCCTTGATATGGGCAATTCAGGAACTTCTATTCGTTTGATATCTGGTGTCCTAGCAGGTCAGGATTTTGCAGTGACCATGGTCGGAGACGACAGTCTTTCCAAACGGCCCATGGATCGTGTCGCGATCCCACTGCGTCAGATGGGAGTTGAGATTGCTGGTCAGGGAGATCGCGATTGCCCACCTTTACATGAAAAAGGGACCCGTCAGCTCCAACCGATTCATTACCGTTTGCCAGTGGCATCGGCTCAAGTCAAGTCTGCTCTCATTTTTGCCGCTCTACAAGCTGAAGGTGAATCGACGATTATCGAGAAGGAAAAGACGCGTGACCATACGGAGGATATGATTCGCCAATTTGGCGGAGAGATCCAGGTGGACGGAAAAACCATCCGCATCCAAGGTGGACAAGAGTTCCAAGGTCAAGAAGTCATCGTTCCTGGAGATATTTCCAGTGCAGCCTTTTGGTTAGTGGCTGGCCTCATTCTGCCAGATAGTGTGATCAAGATTGAAAATGTTGGCATCAACCAAACGCGGACAGGGATTCTCGATGTGATTCAAGAAATGGGGGGAGATCTCACCATTGACGATCGCGATGAAAAAGCGGTCTCTGCAAGTCTCACTGTCAAGACTTCGTCCTTAAAAGGGATCCGGATTGATGGGGAATTGATTCCACGCTTGATTGATGAATTGCCGATTATTGCTTTACTAGCGACACAAGCAAATGGTCAGACCGTGATTGCGGATGCTGAAGAGCTTCGTGTGAAAGAAACGGACCGCATCCAGGTCGTAGCAGATAGCCTCAATGCTATGGGAGCCAATGTCGTGCCAACGGAAGACGGCATGATCATCACTGGACCGACTCCTCTACATGGAGCAGACTTAGGGACCTTTGGAGATCACCGAGTTGGGATGATGGTTGCCATTGCTGCCTTATTGGTGAGTGATGGAAATGTGGTGTTGGATCGTGCAGAGGCCATCAACACCAGTTACCCTAGTTATTTTGAAGATTTGGAGACCTTACTGCATGGCTAAAATTTTACTTGGTTTTATGGGAACAGGTAAAACGACCGTTGGTCGCATTCTTGATCCAAAGTTCCATGATATGGATGAATTAATTGTTGAAGAGATCGGTATGTCAATCAATGACTATTTTGAAGTGGAAGGAGAAGCTGCCTTTCGTCGTCGCGAAGCTGAAATGCTGGAGCGTTTGTTGGAAAACGAGGCAGCCATTATTTCCCCTGGAGGTGGGATTGTGGTCAATCCTCATAACCGTGCGCTCTTGGAAAAAAATCCTCACAACATTTATCTGCGGGTAGATTTTGAAACCTTGTACAGCCGCATTCAAAATGACAAAGCTATGCAACGCCCCCTCTTTTTAAACCACACCAAAGAAGAATTCAAGAAGATTTTTGAAGGACGTTTGACTTTGTATGAGGATATTGCTACCCATATTGTGGATGTCGAGGACAAAACACCTGAAGAAATTGCGGAGATCATTCGATGCTTGTAGGCTATCTTGGTCCCAAGGGATCTTTTACCCATGATGTGGCGACACATAGCTTTCCAACTTCTGAACGCATTGCCTATCGGACGATCACAGATGTCATCAAGGCTTATGAGAATCACGAGATCGATTTTGCGGTTGTCCCAGTTGAAAACTCGATTGAAGGTAGTGTCCATGAGACCATTGATTACCTCTTTCATCAAGGGACCATTCAGGCCGTTGCAGAAGTGGTCTATCCCATCAAGCAACAGCTCTTGGTGGCTAAAAAAGACCGCCCCATTCGAACGGTCTATTCGCATCCACAGGCCTTGGCCCAAGGGAAGGCTTTTCTAAGGGCTCATTATCCGGATGTGGCCATGGAAATGACG
Organism: Streptococcus sp. 210928-DFI.4.42; assembly: GCF_020554365.1. Taxonomy (NCBI): domain Bacteria; kingdom Bacillati; phylum Bacillota; class Bacilli; order Lactobacillales; family Streptococcaceae; genus Streptococcus; species Streptococcus sp. 210928-DFI.4.42. The sequence continues at coordinate 35,483 of NZ_JAJCHF010000015.1, read as the reverse complement.
GCTTCGACAGCCTATGCGGCCCGCTATGTGGCAGAGCATCCAGACTTGGAAATTGCGGCGATTGCCCCTCTGGCAGCAGCCAGTGAGTACGGCTTGGAAGTCCAGGCCAAAGACATCCAAGAAATCGAGGACAATTATACACGTTTTTGGATTTTAGGAGCCAAAGAGCCAGCAATCTCAGAAACTTTAAGTCCGGGACTGCAAAAAGTTAGCTTGGCCTTGACCTTACCAAGTAACTTGGCAGGAGCCCTCTATAAAGGCTTGTCTACTTTTGCTTGGCGGGGGATCAATTTAACCAAGATTGAAAGTCGCCCCCTAAAAACAGCTTTAGGAGAATACTTTTTCATTATTGACCTCCTAAATGAAGCGCCTGATCTTGTGCACTTTGCCTATCAAGAATTAGACAGTCTGGGCATTCAGACAAAAGTCTTGGGTCAGTATCAGGTCTATACTATAAAAGATAACGGAATGGAGAAAAGATGAGTAACGAATCCAACTTTCTATCTCACCATGAGCGAAAGCGATTAGAGTACTTATACTCAAATTTTCATTATTTGAATGAACGAGAACAACTAGAATACAATTATTTGCTCCAAAAAAGCCAAGGAGTTTATGAGGAAACAGAAGCCCTTCAACAGCCTGAAGTAGCTGCTACTGAAGAAGTGCAAGGGGAGATTACTGAACCGATTGGTGACCTTCCTGTTTACCAATCACGTAGCAAAAAAACAAAGAAAAAAGCAGTTGCTGCGACGAGCGATCTACCTAAGAAACCACGGAAAAAGATCCGCGTCAAGCGGATCCTCAAGTGGATAGCTCTCTTTTTCTTGCTCATTATCGGTGGCATGGTCTTTATGTTTGTGAAAGGCCTCAACAGTAAACCAGCTGGTAAAGATGCCAAGCCTGCTGTCGTCGAGAAATTTAACGGCAAGAAGTCGCGAGATGGGGTCAATATCCTGATCTTGGGGACAGATGGTCGGATCGGTGAGAAATCAGATGAGACTCGGACAGACTCCATCATGGTGGTCAATGTCAATAACAAAGAAGGCAAGATCAAGATGGTCAGCTTCATGCGGGATACACTGGTCCATATTGATGGAGTGAGCCAGCAAAATATTCCTGAATATGATGGCTACTATGACCAGAAGCTCAATACTGCCTTCACCATCGGGGAGCAAAATAACAACCAAGGGGCTGAATTGGTGCGTCAGATGCTCAAAGATAACTTTGACATTGACATCCAATATTATGCAATGGTCGATTTCAAGACCTTTGCGACAGCGATCGATACCCTCTTCCCAAATGGGGTCGAGATGAATGCGCAGTTTTCAACGGTTGATGGCGAAAAGGTCAGTGAAGTAGAAGTACCAGATGATTTGAACATGAAAGACGGTGTCGTTCCGCAACAAACCATCAAGGTTGGAAAACAACGGATGGATGGCCGGACTCTTCTCAATTACTCGCGTTTCCGTAAGGATGATGAAGGGGACTTTGGTCGGACCCGTCGCCAACAAGAGGTCATGTCTGCCATTATGCACCAGATCAAGGATCCAACCAAACTCTTTACGGGATCAGAAGCCCTTGGGAAAGTCTTTGCTATGACGTCTACCAATGTACCTTTCTCCTTCCTATTGACCAATGGACTTGGCCTGGTTGGAAGTGCTGGAAAAGGAATTGAACGAGTGACCATCCCAGAAAACGGGGATTGGGTCGATGCCTACGATATGTATGGGGGCCAAGGCTTGCTGGTCGATTTCGATGCTTATAAAAAGAAATTGTACCAAATGGGACTGAGATGATATAATAAGGGGATAGGAGTTTTGGACTCCACCCCTTTTAATTTGTAGAAAGATAGAACACCATGTTAAAGAAAAATGAAATTGTAACCGTTGAGATTGTCGATTTGACCCACGAAGGAGCAGGAGTGGCTAAGGTCGATGGCCTGGTCTTTTTTGTGGAGAATGCCCTGCCAGGAGAAGTCATCCGCATGCGCGTGCTTAAAGTCAACAAAAAGATTGGCTACGGAAAAGTAGAGGAGTACCTAGAAAAATCTCCTCATCGTAATGAAGAGCTTGATCTTGCCTATTTACGAAGCGGAATCGCCGACTTAGGGCACCTGGCTTATCCCGAGCAACTGAAATTCAAGGCCAAGCAGGTCAAGGATAGCCTCTACAAGATGGCGGGAATCTCTGATTTCGGAGTCCCCCTGACCTTGGGGATGGACCATCCTGTCCAATACCGCAACAAAGCCCAAGTTCCTGTTCGTCGTGTCAATGGTGTTCTGGAGACTGGTTTCTTCCGTAAGAATTCTCATGATCTTATGCCTCTTGAAGATTTTTATATCCAAGATCCAGTCATTGATCAAGTTATTGTGGCTTTACGTGATTTGCTTCGTCGCTATGACTTAAAACCCTATGATGAGAAGGAACAGTCCGGCTTGATTCGTAACCTTGTCGTTCGTCGAGGACATCATTCTGGAGAAATCATGGTCATTTTGGTCACCACTCGTCCTAAAATTTTCCGAGTTGAACAGTTGATTGAACAAGTCATCAAGCAGTTCCCAGAGATTGTGTCTGTCATGCAAAATATCAATGACCAGAATACTAATGCCATTTTTGGAAAAGAATGGCGAGTTCTCTATGGTCAAGATTACATTACGGACCAAATGTTGGGGAATAGCTTCCAAATTTCTGGACCAGCCTTTTATCAGGTCAATACCGAAATGGCAGAGAAGCTTTATCAGACAGCTATTGATTTTGCGGAGTTAAGAGAAGAGGATGTGGTGATCGATGCCTACTCAGGAATCGGAACTATTGGATTATCTGTTGCTAAGCATGTCAAGGAAGTTTATGGTGTCGAAGTCATCCCAGAAGCTGTTGAAAATAGCCAGAAAAATGCTAGTATAAATGGCATCACCAATGCCCACTATGTCTGTGATACAGCTGAAAATGCCATGAAAAATTGGCTCAAGGAGGGGATCCAACCAACCGCCATCCTAGTCGACCCACCACGCAAGGGTTTGACCGAAAGCTTCATCAAAGCAAGTGCCCAAACAGGAGCTGATCGCATCGCCTATATCTCATGTAATGTCGCAACCATGGCGCGTGATATCAAACTCTATCAAGAGTTGGGATACGAATTGAAAAAAGTCCAGCCGGTGGACCTTTTTCCGCAAACGCACCATGTTGAGGCGGTAAGTTTGCTAGTCAAGGAGTAAAACGACGAAGATTAGCATTTACTTCCGCCCATGCGATAGCTGTCCGTGATTGACAAGTGCTAGCACGCAGACAGAACGGAGATAGCGAACCGCTGAGTGTGTCGCTCTGCTCGTAAAAGCTTAGAAACCTTTGAACGAAAGGGATAATGAAAGCCTTGATTGCAAGGCTTTTTGCTTTATGGTGGGTAAGTATCAGAGTGAGAAAATTTTTGGAATGAGTAGAAGTGATAGCTAGAAATTATCAGTTTCTATTTCCATTTACCCTGTGGGTACGTGTTTGTTTCCATTGACAAGGAGTTTGTGGGAATAGAAATGTACCCACCTTGTTTGAATCAAGTGAAGTGTAGTTGAAGGAAATCTGTTGAAAGCAATACTTCATTTTACCGAATAAGTAATAATTTAGGCAACTTCAAATCGATTAAAAAAAACTATTTTAAAGGTTAAGAGTAGACAAAAATTGTCCACTCTTTTTTGCAAACTCAATTTATCAATAAATGAAATGAGGGAATGTAAAATGAAATATTTTGAGGTTGAGTTAGAAAATCCTGATGAATTTTTAAAACTACAAACAGAAGATTTTGTGAAAGCTAATCGCTTGCTACTAAGGAAGATAATCCAGAGCGTTACAGTCTATGAAGAAAACTTCGTCATATCCTTTAAATCTGGCATCGAATTGGAAGTATGAGTCTCATTCCATAACTTTTATATTGAACATATCATCTTGTTGTGTTATACTATAAATTGATATAAACAAAGATGTAGGAGGAACCGAAACTATGACAGCCTCAATGCGTTTAAGATAAGCTGGCAATAAAAAAAGCAGAATCTATACCCGATGATAGGCTTTTTTGTTGTGCTTATTTATACGATATTGAGCATTCATTAGTTACGGTGAGGATATTGGTTATTTAACTATACCTTTATTTAACTATGTCTTTAATATGAATGTTTCCAAATTGTATGTATGCAGACCAAAAGCCACATTGTGGGGTTTGGCCTGCATTTTTTATTGCCTAGAATGCTATTCAAAATAGAAATTCAAGCAAAATAATATGCAGGAGATAATATAAATGGAAAAATACAACAATTGGAAACGAAAATTTTATGCAATATGGGCAGGGCAAGCAGTATCATTAATCACTAGTGCCATCCTGCAAATGGCGATTATTTTTTACCTTACAGAAAAAACAGGATCTGCGATGGTCTTGTCTATGGCTTCATTAGTAGGTTTTTTACCCTATGCGATTTTGGGACCTGCCATTGGTGTGCTAGTGGATCGTCATGATAGGAAGAAGATAATGATTGGTGCCGATTTAATTATCGCAGCAGCTGGTGCAGTGCTTGCTATTGTTGCATTCTGTATGGAGCTACCTGTCTGGATGATTATGATAGTATTGTTTATCCGTAGCATTGGAACAGCTTTTCATACCCCAGCACTCAATGCGGTTACACCACTTTTAGTACCAGAAGAACAGCTAACGAAATGCGCAGGCTATAGTCAGTCTTTGCAGTCTATAAGCTATATTGTTAGTCCGGCAGTTGCAGCACTCTTATACTCCGTTTGGGATTTAAATGCTATTATTGCCATCGACGTATTGGGTGCTGTGATTGCATCTATTACGGTAGCAATTGTACGTATACCTAAGCTGGGTAATCAAGTGCAAAGTTTAGAACCAAATTTCATAAGGGAGATGAAAGAAGGAGTTGTGGTTCTGAGACAAAACAAAGGATTGTTTGCCTTATTACTCTTAGGAACACTATATACTTTTGTTTATATGCCAATCAATGCACTATTTCCTTTAATAAGCATGGAACACTTTAATGGAACGCCTGTGCATATTTCTATTACGGAAATTTCCTTTGCATTTGGGATGCTAGCAGGAGGCTTATTATTAGGAAGATTAGGGGGCTTCGAAAAGCATGTATTACTAATAACAAGTTCATTTTTTATAATGGGGACCAGTTTAGCCGTTTCGGGAATACTTCCTCCAAATGGATTTGTAATATTCGTAGTTTGCTGTGCAATAATGGGGCTTTCGGTGCCATTTTATAGCGGTGTGCAAACAGCTCTTTTTCAGGAGAAAATTAAGCCTGAATATTTAGGACGTGTATTTTCTTTGATCGGAAGTATCATGTCACTTGCTATGCCAATTGGGTTAATTCTTTCTGGATTCTTTGCTGATAAAATCGGTGTAAATCATTGGTTTTTACTATCAGGTATTTTAATTATTGGCATTGCTATAGTTTGCCAAATGATAACTGAGGTTAGAAAATTAGATTTAAAATAAACAATATTGGAGGAATATTTATGTATCTTATTTTCATGTAACTCTTCCTGCTAAAATCGCAGGGTTTTCCCTGCATACAAGCAAATGAAAGCATGCGATTATAGACAGGAGGAAATGTTATGGAATTAATATTAAAAGCAAAAGACATTCGTGTGGAATTCAAAGGACGCGATGTTTTAGATATAAATGAATTAGAAGTATATGATTATGACCGTATTGGTTTAGTAGGAGCAAATGGTGCTGGAAAAAGCACTTTACTCAGGGTACTTTTAGGAGAATTAACTCCCCCAGGATGTAAAATGAATCGTCTGGGTGAACTTGCCTATATTCCCCAGTTGGACGAAGTAACTCTGCAGGAGGAAAAAGATTTTGCACTTGTAGGCAAGCTAGGTGTTGAGCAATTAAATATACAGACTATGAGCGGTGGTGAAGAAACAAGGCTTAAAATAGCACAGGCCTTATCGGCACAGGTTCATGGTATTTTAGCGGATGAACCTACGAGCCATTTAGACCGTGAAGGAATTGATTTTCTAATAGGACAGCTAAAATATTTTACAGGTGCACTGTTAGTTATTAGCCATGACCGCTATTTTCTTGATGAAATAGTAGATAAAATATGGGAACTGAAAGATGGCAAAATCACTGAGTATTGGGGAAACTATTCTGATTATCTTCGTCAGAAAGAGGAAGAACGTAAGAGCCAAGCTGCAGAATACGAACAATTTATTGCGGAACGTGCCCGATTGGAAAGGGCTGCGGAGGAAAAGCGAAAACAGGCTCGTAAAATAGAACAGAAGGCAAAAGGTTCTTCAAAGAAAAAAAGTACTGAAGACGGAGGGCGTTTAGCTCATCAAAAATCAATAGGAAGTAAGGAAAAAAAGATGTATAATGCTGCTAAAACCCTAGAGCACAGGATTGCGGCCTTAGGAAAAGTAGAAGCTCCGGAAGGCATTCGCAGAATTCGTTTCAGGCAAAGTAAAGCATTGGAGCTCCATAATCCATACCCTATAGTCGGTGCAGAAATTAATAAAGTATTTGGGGATAAGGCTCTGTTTGAAAATGCATCTTTTCAAATTCCGTTAGGAGCAAAAGTGGCGTTAACTGGTGGTAATGGAATCGGAAAAACAACTTTAATCCAAATGATCTTAAACCATGAAGAAGGAATTTCTATTTCGCCTAAGGCAAAAATAGGTTACTTTGCACAGAATGGTTACAAGTACAACAGTAATCAGAATGTTATGGAGTTTATGCAGAAGGATTGTGACTACAATATATCAGAAATTCGTTCAGTGCTAGCATCTATGGGGTTCAAACAGAACGATATTGGAAAAAGTTTATCTGTTTTAAGCGGTGGAGAAATTATAAAATTGTTGCTTGCTAAAATGCTCATGGGTAGATATAACATCCTAATAATGGATGAACCCAGTAACTTCCTTGACATACCAAGTTTAGAGGCTTTGGAAATACTAATGAAGGAGTACACCGGAACTATCGTGTTTATCACCCACGATAAACGATTACTCGAAAATGTAGCAGATGTAGTTTATGAAATTAGAGATAAGAAAATAAATCTGAAACATTAAATTTAAGGTAGTCGCTGGTCAGTATAGTCTGTTCTGGTTGGCGACTCCATTGTTAAAGAGTATAAAGACTTTAGATTTTATGAATATTAAAAATAGGAACAGTCAATTGAACTGCTCCTATTTTTCTGCTAAATATATTGTAGTTTTCTTATATGTATAATGATAGATTAGCGGATTCTCATCTACGGTACTTACTTCAAATATGAAGAAGTGATCGCGGTTATCTCTGGACTTTTCCTTATTGAGGACAAAGTAATTCTTACGTGAAGTCGCCATTGTTTTTAGGATATCATCAGTTAGGAAGGTCAATGGAATATTCATGTTAGAGTAGCGGTAGAAGTCACGTTCAAAATCTTGGTAGCTCTCGCTATAATAGTCCATTTGTAGGTGATTACGCTGAAACTAAAGCTGATTCATAGAGCACCTCCTCGACAAGTTCAATACTAATAATGTCTTTTAATTTCAAATTGATGTGACCTGTTGTAGTTTTTATCAAAATGAAATCTTTGGTCAGACTTGGTATTGTTCCAGTGTAGGAAACACGCTTGTTTTTTTCAATCACTTGAATGCGTGTGCGTAGCTGCCCGGCGTATACTTGACTGAGGAGTAATAATTTCTTCTCTAGTGATAAGTCAGACATGTACGTTACTTTGTTTGTATCATCAGAGAGTGCTGATGCATGTTCAGATAGGAAAAAGCCCATCCATTTTTGCATCTTTGTATCCTGGTACTCTCTTGCTGATTGAAATGGTAAATATGAACGGTCAATCATATCAAATCCTTTCTATGCAGAGGCAAGGGTATTTTTATCAAATTGAATCGTAAAACCTTGAATTCCCCCACCTGTGTAACATTCTTTAAAGCGATTGATTACCTCAGTATAGATTATCACAGATGAGCTTGTTGGCTTAATGCTAAATGTAAATTCCAATGGTAATCGGTTTTCAGATTTAGCATGTACTAGTCGTATCGATATTTCAGTTGTTTTGAGTTTTCTCTGACGAAGTTTTGAAGTTGCTGTTTCAACGATTCCATGTAAAAATCTTTCAAGCATTTCAATATCATTACATCCTTTGCTACGGATTTCTGAAAATTGTACTGTATTTTTTTCTTGTTTCATTTTAATCCCTCCAATCCACCCGCGGAATGACCACCGATAAGTTTACTGCGTTCAATATTTCTGGAACCTTCAGTTAGGACGGTTCCTTTTTGTATGGCTAAAAAACCAAACTGTTCTCTGACAACATCAATAGCTGTCTGAAGTCTATTATCTTTTTCAATTTGTTCTACATCATCAAAGAGTGATAGTAGAGTATAGCTTTCATCTACGAAGCCACTATAAGATACACCAATTTGTCTCACTGCACCAGAGGTGTATTTTTTCGGAATAATACAAGTACATGACTCACCATTGTTTTGGGGAGATTTGCGGGTTCAATTTTATTCTGAGCATTTATAGATTTTTTCATCTCAGTCCTAGAATAGCCAATATGAATAGAAACGACAGTAGTCAATACTAGGGCTACTGTTCCGTTCCACAGTATCATTTAAAAATCATTTTCACACCCTTTCGTCTATTAGTATAGAAGAAAGCTCTCAGCACATGTTGAGGCGGTATCACTGCTTGTACGAGCTGAGGCATCAGCGTAGTAGAAGGAGATGTTCCGCCCATGCGATAGCTGTCGTAGAGTAAGGAGTTTACGACGAAACGATACGGCAACAGCGAACCGCCGAGTGTGTATCTTTACTCGTAAAAGCCTAGAAACCTTGTAACAAAAGGGATAATCAAAAGCCTTGATTGTAAGGCTTTTTTTGCATTTTTGTGATAGAATATAGGTAGTTATAATCGAGAGCAACTAATAAGCAGAAAAATATTATATATAGAATAATCAAAATAAGGAAGATAAAATGACAGAAATTGATAAAAGGAATTTAAAAAATTATCTTTATATTACATTTGGAATTACTTATATAGCTTGGGGTCTTCTTGCCATATTTACACAATCTGATATTTTTGGATTAGAAACGATTATAGGTAGAACATTACATATAGTAGGTGCACTTGGTCCAGCTATTGCAAGTGGCTTTTATTTGAAAAGGAATAATATAAAATTTAAACATTTTGTATTTAATAAAAGAAAAAATAGTAGTATTTATTTCATTATTCACCTGTTAGCAATTTTGATACTATTTTCTGTATCTTCCTTAGAATTAAATGAAGTATCAATTTATCTGATGCCATTATTCTTTATACAACTAATTTTTTTTGGTGGTGGACATGAAGAATTAGGATGGAGAGGAATATTACAGCCGTTACTTGATAAAAAATATACTTATTGGCAATCTAATTTGATTGTAGGATCAATTTGGGGAATATGGCATCTGCCTTTATGGTTTATAGTTGGAGAAAGTCATCAAGGATTTCCTTTTATTTTATTTTTTTTATATACATTGTTTTTAAGCTTTATTTTAGGGCTTCTTTACCGTCAAACGAAATCTGTGGGATACTGTCTATTATTCCATACGTTCGCAAATTTGTTAAATCTCTATTTTGTGTTAAAAATTAATGTTATTTTTATTATCATTTTTATTGCTTATTTAATTTATACAATATTGGCGAGTAATAGAATTAGTAAGGAAAAGAATTTGTATCCAAAATAACTGGATATACTCTAGAAAATGAAGATGATTATGTTCAAGGTAATAAAGTAGAAATAACGAACATTTATATGAAAGGCATAGAGTAAACATGAGTCTCTTATTTGAAGAATTTAAAACCATTTGTTTCCATTTAAATCGAGTCGGAATTACACCGACACTGATGGGGTCTTTGGGATTGGAGTTTAGAACGAAAGAAAATTGGGGGCCGTCTGACATTGACATTCATGTGCCTGGTGACCCTAGAGGTTGGGAAGCACCTGATCATCTCAGAATTTATGATTGGGACAAGATAATGAAAGCGATGAAAGACTTAGGCTACGTCTTAATAGATATTCATGAGCATGAATTCCAAAAGGATCGAGTGAGTGTTGAATTTGGAAGTATCGATTCCTTACCTGATTTTGCAGGAGTTTCGGAATCGGATATAGAGCTTATTCACACTGAAAGTATCACTTTTCGTCTTCCAAGTCTGGAGCAGTATCTAAGTATTTACAAAGCTTCTTCTCAAGACTCCTATCGAAATGATCACAATAACAATAAGGATTTTAAAAAGATCGAGTGGCTGGAAAGACATTTGTAAATTATCATATGAAAAGTAGTAAGTTGTAAGACTGGCTGCTATGTTATTTTATCTTCATTTTTATTGGTCATTTAATTTATACTATATTGGCTAGTAATAGAATTAGTAATGAAAAGCAGGTGGAAAAACTGTAAAAGAGCCACAGGTACTTTTCTGGGGTGGATATCACGCATATTTTTCGGATTTAGATGGATATTATTGGGAAGTTTCTTGGGGACCCAATTTTCAATTTGATGAAAATGGACTATTGAAATTTTAGTAATTAAGGGAGATAGCAAAAATGGCTTCAAGTAAAGAATATTTAGATTTCATTTTAGAACAATTGTCCGAGTTAGAAGAAATATCATATAGAGCAATGATGGGTGAGTATATAATTTATTATCGAGGGAAAATCATAGGTAGAATTTATGATGATAGATTTTTAGTGAAGCCTGTCAAATCTGCAATAGCGTATATGCCGAATGTAGAATACGAATTGCCGTATGAAGGTGCAAAGGAAATGCTATTGGTAGATGATGTTGACAACAAAGAATATTTAACCGGCTTATTTAATTCAATGTATGATGAGTTACCTGCACCAAAACCAAATAAAAAGAAATAATAAAATCTCAGTTTATCTACGTAAATACCATTTAACGATAACCTTATGCGATCGTTAAAAAGTATGTGAATATGTTCTCGATGACTGCGCATGTTGAGTGTGTAAGTTTGTTAATAAAACGCAGTTAAACCACTCGCTTTGACATTTCAAGGCGAGAGGTTTCAAAGCTCCACTGGAGCTTTGAACTCCCCAAACCTTTTGAGTTCTAAGCGAATTCCTGTTTGGATGGAGTGATACTTTGGTTTGGATCTGGGCTGTGATATAGATGCCATGACCATAATTAATGAAATAGAGGAGTAAAATTGATGGAGCAAAATAAGCTCAAAGCAATTATGTTTGCCTTTCTGGCAGCTGTTTTTTATGCCATAAATGTACCGATATCAAAGGTTCTTTTGCAGCATGTGGGCCCGACTACAATGGCAGCATTGTTGTATCTTGGTGCTGGGATTGGTATTGGGATGATGTCACTCTTTAATAAGAAGGACAGGGAGAAAGCTGAGAGCCTGACAAAAGCGGAACTTCCCTATATTGTCGGAATGATTGTTCTCGATATTGCTGCACCGATTTTTCTGATGCTTGGAATCAGCTATGGTTCCTCAGCTAATGCCTCGCTTCTTGGGAATTTTGAAATTGTGGCGACGACGGTCATTGCACTGATTCTCTTCAAAGAAGCTGTAACCAAAAGATTATGGGTAGCTATTGGGCTAATCACCCTGTCAAGCATCTTACTGTCGTTTGAAGGAACAGACAGCTTTCATTTCTCTTATGGTTCTTTGCTGGTGATCATGGCTACCGTTTGCTGGGGACTTGAAAATAACTGCACTAGAGAACTATCATCAAAGAGCACCTATCAAATTGTGATGCTAAAAGGCCTATGCTCTGGTCTTGGCGCTCTGGTCATTGCTCTGATAAAAAGAGAGTCCTTTCCAGGAATCGGCTATATCGCCATTGCCTTGGCTTTAGGTTTTGTGGCTTACGGACTCAGCATTTTCATGTATGTGAGAGCCCAGAATGTTCTCGGAGCAGCTAAAACTAGTGCCTATTATGCTGTCAATCCGTTGATCGGAGCTCTCCTTGCTTTTGTATTTTTAAGTGAATCCTTATCCTGGATGTATGTGATCGCCTTGATCGTGATGGTCATTGGTTCTGCTTTAGTGGTAGTCGATACGCTTATTCGCCAACATGACCATGAACACCAGCATACATTCACGCATAGCCATGGCGGAAGTACCCACACGCATACGGTAAGGCATTCGCATGTCCACAAGCATTATCTAACAGAAGAGAAGCACAGGCATCGTCATTCTATCGAGGAACTAGAGAATCTAGGAAAGGAAAAAGATAGGTAAAAGCAAATATAAGACAGGCTATTACGAGAGGCTGATATGAAATCAGAAGGAGCTGCTTTTGTTCTGAAATTCGGTAGATGCGAAGAGTTTCTGAGAGCTATCGGCAAAACTTGTATGGACAGATTAAAAGTTGGAGTACCATCTTTGCCTCGTTTTTGAGAAAGGACAAAGAAAAAATGGAAACACAAATTTTTTTAATGGGTGGAAATCCGCCGATAAAGAACCATACGGTTGTTAATAAAATTGTGTCATCAAGGAAGATCGAAAGAATTGTCATTTTTACAGTTTATCGAGAAAATTGGGAACCGTATATGAAAAAGTACACGGAAGTTTTCCGAAGTCAATGTCCTAATCTAAACACTGATTACTTACTCTTGGACACTGAGCAGATTAATTTTGATAGCTATCTAGATGCTGATCTAATTATTATCGGTGGTGGAAATACGGAAAAGTATTTAGCTACTTACGTCAATCAGCAGTTCAAAAATTATATCGATCGTATGCTGAATAAAGGGGCGAAAGTTATGGGATTTTCTGCAGGAGCCCTATTATTAGGAGAAAAAGTCTATGTTTCACCTAATGATCATTCAGATCATCAGATAAAGATAAAAAATGGATTAGGACTCTTTAGTCAGTTTTTAATTAGTGTCCATTATGATTCCTGGAATGATAAAGCTAATAAGGATAGAGCTGAAGAACTCGTTCATGTTCCCATAATTCCACTAAATGATCATTCATGTCTTGTATTGGATAAACTTGGAAACATTATTGAGAAAATTGACTAGTTTTCATTATCTAAATCTTGATCTAGGTAACTAAAGTGTAGACAAACTGGATGGGTTACTAGTGAAAACTGCAAGAAGTGTTGGAAAGTGAATCGGAGAGTGCGTGATGAATTTTAGTAGTAAGATAGCCATAAATAAAGGCTGGTCAGATGATAAAAAATATTGTGTGACAGATCAAAATCAGCAAAAATATTTCTTGCGTGTTTCTGATAAGGAGAAGTTAGATTCTAAAAAATTTGAATTTGATATGATGGAGAAAGTGGCTTCTCTTGGAATTCCGATGTGTAAGCCAATTAGCATAGAACTCTGCGATGACGAAGTACATTCTTTACACGAATGGATAGACGGGAAAGATGCTCGAGAAACCATTTTAACTGTTTCGAAAGAACAACAATATACTTATGGAGTAGAAGCAGGAAGTATACTTCGAAAAATTCATTCACTTCCTGTTACAGAAGTTCGTGAAGATTGGGAGGTCTTTTATAATCGAAAAATTGATGACAAAATCTCCAAATACAAAGAATGTCCCGTTCAATATGAAAATGGTCAGATCTTTATTGATTTTTTAAATGCAAATCGAGAATTGTTAAAAGATAGACCTCAGGTTTTCCAACATGGAGATTATCATATAGGAAATTTCATGATTGGTGTAGATCGTAAAATTTATGTCATTGACTTTGATCGATTTGATCTTGGAGATCCTTGGGAGGAATTCAATCGTATTGTATGGTCTGCTCAAGTCTCTCCCTTTTTTGCGTCTGGTATGATAGATGGATATTTTGATCATAAGGTTCCGGATTTATTTTGGAAGCTTCTCGCTATCTATATTCTAAATAACATAGTTGGTGCTCTGTCATGGTCTGTACCATACGGAGTTGAAGAAATAGCAGTAATGCAACATCAAGCTAAGGAGATTTTAGAATGGTATGATGATATGAAGCAAATCATTCCTAGTTGGTATTCGAACAAGAAGAAGACTGAATAATGTAAACGTTGGAATATCAATTTGAAGAAATGTCGGGATTATTTGCTCAATTTCAAATATGTCTAACTATCTTTAAAACAGATGATTTTTATCACTACGAGTTAAAGTCCTACAGTAAGGAGTTTAAACATGAAATTCCATGAATTTGGGGATAAGAATTCACCTCCTATCTTGCTCATACACGGTGGTGGCAGTTCTTGGTGGAATTATCTTCGTCAAGCAAGGATCTTATCAGAAGAATACCGTGTTATTTTACCTACTTTGAATGGCCACGGCGAAGAATATCCACTCGATTATGTTTCTACTGAAGATTCCGCTTTGGAGATCCTAGACTATATCAAAGCAAACTGTGGTGGAAAGGTGTTTGCGATCGGTGGCGTTTCGCTTGGCGGTCAAATTGCTATGGAGCTTTTGTCCTTAGACAGCGAGATAGCTGAGAAGGCCATTATAGACGGAAGCCTCTGTATTCCTCAACCAGGGTTAGCTAAACTCAGCATCTTTCTAGTATCCCTATTTGGTAAACTGATGTTCAGTAAATTCTCTTGTAAACTCCAGTTAAGCATGATGAACAAGCTCTATCCTAAACTGGCTTATCCAGAGGAGATAAAAGCTTATTATTTGGAGGATCTGCCAAGGACGCCTATCAAAACATTAGTGACTATTTACAAAACCTATATGGGGCGTTACAAGCTGAAGGACACGATTTCTGCTAGCAAGGCGCAGGTTCTGTATATCTACGGTGAAAAAGAATTAAACTGTGTGAAAGCATCGGCTAAATTATTTCAGCAGCTCCATCCCAATACGATCTTGTATGAAGCTAAGGGCTATAACCACGGCTATTTATCAACTTACCTGCCTCAAGAGTGGATTGAGTTGGTGCTACCATTTTTAAAGAGCGACCCATTGGAAATCTGATATGCTGTAAGGAGAAATCTGATGCTAGGGGCAATAGTTGGAGACATTGTTGGTTCTGTTTACGAATGGGATAATATTAAAACGAAAGACTTTCCATTATTTCGTGAGGATTGTTTTTTCACTGATGATACGGTTATGACCTGTGCTGTTGCTGAAGCCATCATGAACGGTGGTCAGAAGGATGACTTTATTAATGCCATGAAGAAATATGGTAGAATGTATCCCGATGCTGGGTACGGGCCTAGGTTTAATACATGGATTCAAAGCAATGATTGCTCCCCTTATAATAGCTTTGGAAATGGCTCAGCAATGCGTGTTTCTCCATGTGCCTGGACCATGGATTGTAGTTTTTGTGCACGAACGGGAGCCTGGCCGTCCAGAAGAACTCTTGCACGACTTTCTGCAGAGGTGACTCATAACCATCCAGAGGGGGTCAAGGGAGCTATGGCGACGTCTGATGCTATCTTTATGTGTCGTTATTACTTTGGAGGTTACAGTGGTGACTATGGAAAACCGATCAACGATAACCCTACAAAGTGCAAGAGACTCATCAAGGAATACATAGAGCAAGAGTATGGATATAATCTTTCTCAAACACTAGATGAAATTCGTCCTACTTATCGTTTCAATGAAACTTGCCAGGATACGGTACCTCAGGCCATCATTGCCTTTCTTGAAAGTACAGACTTTGAAGATGCTATTCGAAATGCCATTTCTCTTGGTGGGGATAGTGATACTCTTGCTGCCATCACAGGAAGTATCGCCGAAGCAGCTTATGGGATCCCAGATTGGATTAAAGATAAGGCCTATACCTATCTTGATGAGCCTTTAAAGGATGTCCTCAGACGATGGGAGCAAGAAGTTTCAATAACATAACAGAGATTAGATAAAGACAACCAAAAACACTAAAGCGACGAGATAAGTAACAATCTCGTCGCTTTTTGCTTTATAGTTAATGTTGCTATGGATTTATTCAGGCACTTAGTTAGATTTTTGCTGATTCAAGAGGAGGATACAAGTCATTACTGAGATACAGGATACAAGAATCAGATACCAAAGATTTTCAAGACCAAAGCCACGATCTAGCATCAAGCGGTATCCCCAAGAAGCGGGGAAAAGACGCCCGATTGCTTGAAGAAAATCAGGTAGTAAGTTGCTAGGAAACATGATTCCTGAAAGCATAATTGAGGGTAAAAAGACAAGTTGCTCTACCATGGTAAGCTTTGCTTGATTTTTTACAGTAAGGCCCAGTATACTTCCGATACTCAACGATACGAAAATGTAGATGCCCAGTGCGAGAAAGAATAGGGAAAGTTGACTCGGTAGACTTGCTTTAAATAAAATTGGAGCAAGTAGTAGGATCACTATGCAGGTCATTATCAAATGAACAAAGGCAGAGAGAACCATGGTCACCAGTCCTAAGTGAATAGGCACACCATTTGCTTTATAAATCTTTTTTATGTCGCTTCCGTATGTTTCAATCAAGGAAGGCGGTAAGCCGAGAAAGGCCCCCATGGAAACACTCATGACAATCATTGACTGTATGAGTGTGCTACCCATATCAGGTATAACGGAAGTAAAAATACCACCCATGAGAAGAAAGAAAATAAGCGGTACAATATAGTAAGTAACCAGGAGAGACTTACTTCGTATGTCCAATTTCCACTGTAATGCTAGGCTATATAAAAAACCATTCATTCCGATCCCCTCCTTGCCATTTCGATGAAATGCTGCTCCAGTGTGCCACGATCAACCTTAATATCCAATATCTGGATATGTTTCTGTTTGCATTCTTCCAATAATGAAATCAAAGTGTCCTCGATCGTATCTGTTTCAAAAGATTCCTCTCCGTCCCGGGTCTTTAAATGGATGAAATATTTTCTTCCCAACCTGTCTGTCAGTTCTGAAGGAGTACCACAAAAGACAATCTTTCCACTATTCAAAATAGCAATGCGGTCACATAAGGTTTCAACTTCGGCCATATCGTGACTTGCCAAAACAATTGTCTTGCCCCGTGATTTGAGCTTTCGGATTTGTTCATGGAGGGATAGTCTTCCTTCAACATCAAGTCCCGCTGTCGGTTCATCGAGAAAAATAATATCCGGATTACTGATAAGTGCAAGAGCAAGATGTAATCTTCTTTTTTGACCGGTGGATAATTCTATGTATTGCGACTCTTTCATTTCTTTTATGCCAAGGGCCTTTAGCATAGCATCATCAATGTATGTATGATTCCATTTTGCAAAGAGCTTTATGGCTTCCATCGGTTTGATGTGGATGGGTAGAGAGGAGGACTGTAGTTGAATTCCGGTTTTCCCGTTTACAATTATAGTGCCTTCATCATATTTTCTCAGACCTTCGATACATTCAAGCGTGGTTGTTTTACCAGCTCCGTTCACTCCGAGCAGAGCAAAGATTTCTCCTTGTTTGATTTGAAAATCGAGACCTCTAAGAACCATATTGCTACCATAACTTTTCTTTAATCCAGAAACCTCTATTGCGTCTTTCATGGTTCTACCTCCTCAAAGGGATTTGTTCCAAGCCTTGAAAAATAGACTTGTAAAGCAGGCCCTAAATAATCATTAACGATTTTTTGCTTTTCTTCCCAAGCGTTTGAGGCGGTATCGATATTCCCTATCTCCATCAACTTCGGAAGCATGCTCATATCACCATTTGTAAACTCCATAATCAAGCTCCAGTATTCTTGCACAACCTGTTGGCATTGTTCGCTTTCAGCTGGTACGTTTTCTTTCTGAAGCTCCACGATTTGATCACTTAGGCGGTTCAACCTATCCATAAAATCTTGCCCGCTTTTCTTGTCAAATCGACTGCGTATCTGGTCGAGCGTATCATCATCAAAGCGCTTAATGAGAGAGTAGGAGTCATTCTTCAACTGTAGATTGACAATAATGTCTGCATACTTCTTAAAATTGACCGTCTGTATTTGTAAAACTTCTGCCTTTAACTGCTCTATTGCGACTAAAGAATCCTTAAGTTGTTCAATATTTTTACGAAGAATATCTGCTTGCTCTGTAAGAGCATTGGCAACATCATCAGGTGTTTTCAAAGAGATCAAACGCCCCTTTATATCCTTGAGAGAAAAGCCTAATGATTTTAATGATAGAATCTGATGGAGTAGCACTATATCTTTATCGGTATAAAGCCTGCGACCTCCCTCACTTTCTGCCGATGGGGAAAGTAGCCCCTCTTTATCGTAATATTGTAGAGTACGGATGGTAATGCCCATTTTCTTAGCAAGTTCCCCCACTGTCATAAATCCTTCCGGAATTGCTCTATATTTAGCCATCATTACCCACCTCCTCATACCTATTATACATCGTTACGTAAGGTCATGAACAAGGATTTTTAATAAAATTTCCTTGACAAAAACTTTTTTATTTTCGAGAAAAGAAAGAGACTTCAGAGAAAAAAGAAGCATGTGACATAATAAGTCCTAAATATTGACGTAATTCCGACCCTTTAGAATATTATGGATCTGTATGTGTCATGATTTAGAAAAGCAAAGCACAAGTACAAGATAATCAATAGCAAACACAAGGTGATAGACAGAACAATCTATCACCTTTTTCCGTTTTAAAACTATTTGTCACCAGTTACGCACTCAAATTTCTTATCTCTTACAACTTTTATTTAGTGAAAGAGGAATCCATTTTTCACTTGAATCCCTTCTCTTATGTATGGTAGAATGTATATACAAATTGTATGTACAAAGGAGAGGTAGAAATGGCAAACACGAAAGCAGTGAATTTTCGAGCAGATGAGATGTTTTACCAGAAAACAAAAGAGGTACTTGCGGATCAAAAAATTTCTGTGTCAGATGTCCTAAATGCAGCACTTCGAAAAATTGCTAACGGGACTGTGGATCCAAGAGAATTTGTTTCAAGTGATTTGCAGAACACGCAGTATCAAGTGGCCTTTGAGGATTTGAAGAAGGAGATTTTAGTTGGGCACCAGGAAATTGCTCAAGGGAAAGTCACTTCTGTAGCCGATGTGAGAAAGGAATTTGGTCTTGACTAAGTTGAAACGCTATCAGGTCTTTCTTGCAGATCAGGCTAAGCAGGACTTGCGTGGCATTCACGACTATATTCTTGTGAATTTTTATAGCCAGCAAGCTGCAGATGGCAAAGTTGATTTGCTATTAAGTGCTCTTGAGACCCTAGAACTGTTTCCAGAAGCCTGTCCTCTGGTATCAAGCCGGGGCTATGGTGAGATGACGAATGATGGGAAACCCTATCGTTATATGCCAATAGAGAACTATCTCGCATTTTATTATATGGAGAAGCATACAGTGTATGTTGCTCGTATCCTCAGTGCAAAGCAGGATTGGGTCAAGATTTTTTATAAGTAGATTGAAGGACTTTGTGTTTAAAAGAGAGTAATAAGGAAATATGAAAAAATTTAAATGGCTTTTATGGATAATGTTTGTAGGAATTGCTCTGTATACTTTAGCATTCCTTAATGGATTTGGTGGTGAAACCATTCCCAAAAACAGAACAAAGGAACAGTACGAATTTGAAAAAACGTTTGAACCTTTGTTTAAATTTTTGGAGCAAGATAAGAAGGAGTTTACAGGATTAAAGGCATACACTAGTAGAGTTTATATAAAAAATCAAGATGAAGTAAAAAAATACGAAGTAGATTTAGATATCACTCAATCTGATATTAAAGGTGATTATACAATAACACTTGGCGAGGATAACAAAACTGTTCCGGTTACATATTCTAATGGGAAGTTAAATTATGGGTCGGAGGTAACTCCTTTATATGATGAAGAAATTCTTAATTTAGTGGTACAAAGAGATTTCTTTACTTCTTTAGATGTAAAGGAGACCTTTAAGAGTGCAGAAACAGAACTTCGTGAGATTGTATATCAGCCAGAAAATAACTCTGACCTCTATAAACATCTAAAAAGCAAATATGATTTACCAGAGGAAACAACATGTATAGTATTAGTAAATCATTCTAGCTCAACTATATATAGAGTAACTATTCAACTAAAATCTAATCAAAAGATTGTGCAAATTAGTAGTGTTATTTTTGAAAAAGAATGAGGTTTCCATGAACGAAATTGAAAAGAGTAATCGCCGAGTTGAAATGTCTGCAGTATTATCGGATGCATTATAAAATTGGAATTGTCACATTTGAAGGTATTCGTGAAATTGAATAAATTCTTTTAACTCAGGGGTAATTTGACTCTGATAAAGTTAGAAAGATAAATATGGATTTAAAATTTAAATATTCGAATATAGCAGTTTTTAGAATCGTTGAGTATAACAATAAAAAATTTATTTTAGATTCTACTTCGATAAAAGGAAAAACCTATTTCTTGGGTTGGCTTCCTAAGAAAGTTACTGCAAATATGGTTGAGTTATCTCCTTCCAATGACAGTTTTGAAATAAAATCTAAAACTCGGTTAGGAACATCTACAATAGCCATTATGGTTCAACCACTGGTCGGTATTTCCTATAGGTTCATGAAAAAGGCGTTTATCAGCTGGGGAGTCAGTCAACAAATTATTTTGAAATTAGGTATATTTGCTTTCTCTATGCTTTTATCCTATCTAATGGCGGTTTGGTATGGAAAACGTGCCAAACGGACATTTGACTCGAGAATTCCTAAAGATAGCAAATCATACTGTCTTGTTTTTGAACCAAAAGGGAAACGAATGATCGATTGGTATATCACAGTAGTGGCCAATATTGTTTGTTTGAGTTTTTTTATCGGAACTAATAATGGAACTGAAGGGGCATTATTGATTGTGAATGGCCTTATATCGTGGTTCGGTTTTGTGATCATGAGAATGCCACAAATCCCAGAGTACTATAAAACCTTATCTTTGATTAAAATTGAGGAGCTTTCAAAAGAAAAATGAATGAGGAACCCCCATGTTAAAATCCAATAAGCTAATCATTTTTTTAATTTCTCTCCCCTTTCTGATGGTCATTGTTTTCTATTCTCTTAGTGAGCATCCTGGATACAGTGATGATGGGAATTTCGTCAGAAATCATGAGGCTGCTATTAAGAGTGAGATCATCGCACACTTAGCCCAGGAAAAGCAGGACATAGAATCTGTGACCTTATTACCAAATACTGCTAGGGGCGAGTATGATAATGGTGGTGATGTGAGTGGACATTACCATATCTATTTTACAGCCTACGTCAATCATAATCGCGAGCGAACGATAAGCGTAGAACTATTCTTCCCAGATGCCAGCATCCCCCCTTTCACCTTGTTTCCTCCTAACCCTTATAAAGACAAGGGCAAAAAGATGTACAATTGGTTGATGGGGAATATTGAAGTATCGGAAGAAGCGTCTAAATAGAAATAAGGAAAAATAAGGATGAATAGAATAGTAGACGATCAGATAACGCTTATTCCTTATTATAGGAATGATGACATCTCCCTTCTTTGGTATCAAGATAGTGAGATTTGCAAACAAGTGGATAATACTGATCAGATTTACAATCTAACAAAACTTCATAAAATGTATGATTATCTAATTTCACATGGTTCTTGCTTTTATATCCAATATGAGGGAGTGTTAGTTGGAGATGTGACTCTTCAAGATAATTCAGAGCTTTCTATAGTGATCAGCAAAGAGTATCAGAATTTACAGATCGGAAGACGGTGTATTTCTGAAATGATACAGATGGCCAAAGAGAAAGAAATGGTTAAGGTAACTGCTCAAATTTATCCTTTTAATACTCAAAGTCAAAGAATGTTTTTGGCTTTGGGATTTCAGAAAGTAGATGAAGAGTGGTATGAATATAAGTTGATTTAAGAAAGCTGTGTATTATTTTATGTATTTAAATAATAGTCCGTATTTTATATACTAAAGAATATTAAAGTGAGAATAAACTCATTAAAAACATATAATTGAAATAGGAGAAGAAATTATCTATCTTCTATGTCTGTAACCGCTTTTTCTGCTATAATATCACTAGATAGAAATGTGGGAGTTTCAATCATGGTTACAAAACGGTTTTTTAAAAATGTTATTGTTGCGATGGTCTCGGTTTTTATGTCCTTGGCTTTTGTTCAAGGGGCTCAATCTGAGCAAACTGGACTTGATTACCAGAGTCTTCATCTACTGCCTTTTAATGGCAGTAAGCAGCTCGTACTGGGGGATTTTGATCATTTAGGTCGTGCGACCTCAGCCCATATTCAGCTTCAGGACAAGGATGAGCCAAAGAAGAAAAGAGAACCACGTCTCAACTATAATCCGGTTGGCTGGCACAATTATAAGATTGCATATGGAAACAAGGGAAAGAAGGCCTGGCTGTTCCATAGAGGGCATCTGATTGGCTATCAATTTAGTGGACTGACCAATGAAGGGAAAAATCTGGTTCCGCTAACTGCTTGGACCAATACGGGGAATTATAAAGGGACAGCAGATAGCAATGTGGAAGGCATGCTCTACTACGAGAAACGGCTCGATAGCTGGCTGGCCACCCACCCCAATTATTGGCTGGATTATAAGGTAACGCCTGTCTATACGGGGGATGAATTGATTCCTCGGCAGGTGACCTTGCAATATGTAGGAATTGATCGAGATGGCAACCTTCTACCAATCAATTTAAGTAGTTCCAAAGAGTCGGTAGATGCTTATGGGATCACCACTGTTACCTTGGAGAATTATTCCAAGAATGCGACCATTGACTATCTGAAGGGGACAGCGACTCCATCCTTGGTGCCAACAGAACCAAGTAGTCAACCACAACCTGCTAGTCCTTCTGTAGAGACGCAACCAAGTCAAGCCCCTCAACCGAGTCAGCCAGCAGTACCTGCACAGCCCGTTCAACCTGTAGAACCTACAGAGCCAACTCGTCAACTGGCTCCAGTTGTTTATGTGGCCAGAAATGGAAGTGCAGAGGTTTATTGGTACTCTTTGGACAGTATGCCTCGCAATACCAATTTTTCTAAGGTGGTTCAGATGTCAGAAGAGCAAGCGCTAAGCCTTGGAAAGCGGCATACAAGTAAGGAATGAGGATCAGTCATTTAGATGATGAGAAAGCCCAAATACTGGGCTTTTTGTGTGGCATTACAATCTTAAAAAGTGAGTAGTCTAAAATAATCTCTCAGAATCTTGCAAACGTTTTTATAAAGTAGTATACTAGAATGAGTTTTGTGTAATCGTTTGCATAAATTGGTAAATGATGAAAAGAAAGGAAAGTAGGAGACGAGACAGATGGAATTAACAGCGATTTACCACCGGCCTGAATCGGAGTACGCCTATCTTTATAAGGACGGCCAGCTTCACATTCGCATCCGGACCAAGAAAGAGGATATCAAACGGATTGTCTTGCACTATGGGGATCCCTTTATTTTTATAGAGGATCTTTATGAGGCAACTAAGGAAATGGACAAGGTGACGACAGACGACCTCTTTGATTATTGGCAAGTGTCGGTATCTGTCCACCATGCAAGGATCCAGTACCTCTTTGAATTAGAAGATACAAAAGGAGATAAGGTCTTGTACGGAGATCGGGGTGTGGCAGCCTACAACAAGGAGAACCTGGACTTCGTCATGAACGGTTTTAAGCTTCCTTTTATCCATGAGATTGATGGGTGTGCTGTACCGGACTGGGTGGCGCAGACGGTTTGGTATCAGATTTTTCCTGAGCGCTTTGCCAATGGGAATCCAGCCATTTCACCAGAAGGTGTTCGTCCTTGGGATGCCTCTATTGCTCCTCAAGTATTGGATTTCTTTGGTGGTGATTTGCAAGGGATCATCGATCATCTGGACTACTTGCAGGAGTTAGGAATTACAGGGCTCTACCTTTGCCCGATTTTTGAATCTCCAAGCAACCACAAATACGATACCATTGATTATTTTGAAATTGATCGACATTTTGGAGATAAGGAGACCTTCCGCCAGCTAGTGAAAGAGGCCCATGCGCGTGGGATGAAGATTATGCTGGATGCCGTCTTTAACCATATTGGCTATGATTCACCCCAATGGCAGGATGTGGTCAAATACGGGGAGGATTCGATTTACAAGGACTGGTTCCATATTAAGGAGTTTCCTGTCTCCTCAGAAAATCTGTGGAATAGTCGCGACTTGTCTTACCATACTTTTGCCTTTGCAGGCTATATGCCTAAGCTCAATACGGCTAATCCTGAGGTGAAGGCCTATCTCTTGAAGGTGGCGACTTACTGGATTGAAGAGTTTGATATTGATGCTTGGCGACTGGATGTGGCCAATGAAATTGACCATCAATTCTGGCGGGATTTCCGTAAGGCGGTCTTGGCCAAGAAGCCGGATCTCTATATCCTTGGGGAAATCTGGCATTCGTCCCAACCTTGGCTCAAGGGCGATGAGTTCCATGCGGTGATGAACTATCCCCTCTCTGAAAGTATCAAGGATTATTTCCTGCGGGGGCATAAGGAGACGCAACGCTTCATTTGGGAAATCAATAGCCAGTCCATGTACTATAGGCAACAAATCTCTGAGGTCATGTTTAACCTCTTGGACTCCCATGATACAGAGCGCATTTTGACGACGGCCAAAGGCGATCTACAGTCTGTCAAGTCTGCTCTCGCCTTCCTCCATCTACAACGGGGTACGCCATGTATTTATTATGGAACGGAGCTAGCCCTCATCGGTGGTCCAGACCCAGATTGCCGCCGTGTCATGCCATGGGAGCGCGTATCAGCGGACAATGACATGCTCAACTTTATGAAGGAATTGATCCAGCTCCGAAAAGAAGTAGCTGAGTTGATCCAACATGGTAAAGTGAGTCTAGCAGAGGTTGAGCCGGATGTGGTGGCAGTAGAATGGCAGCATGAAGGTAACATGCTCAAAGCCTACTTTAACCAGTCGAAGAAAGACGTTGTCTTAGAAAGAGGACAGGCAGATCTGATCAGTCTTGGAAGCATTTCTGATGATCGCTTGATCATTCAGCCAAATGGCTTTGTTATTTATAGAGAAGATTAGTAAGAAAGAAGACTGGAATTTAGGTATTTCAGTCTTGTTTTATAAATGGTTTCTTTATTTGTGCCCTTATATTATAATAGGAGATGAGAAAGGGGGAGACAGTGATGAAGATATTAGCAATCAATCCTATTTCGTTTAAAAAAAGAATGATGGAATTTCTGTTCGATTATCTTTTCATTTTAGCTTACCTAGTTCTTCTGTTTTTAGGTTCGATGCTTATTTACATCATCTTTTTTAATGGTGTCCCAGAGTTTACAGAAATTCAGTCACAGTGGCTTGTATTTTTCACCTCTGTTTTGCCAATCACGCTCCTGTTCACATTCTTGGATTATGCAAAAAATGGGAGTTTTGGAAAGGCAAAAGCGGGACTTGAGCTGGTCTACCAGAAAAAAACAGTGCAAGCTAGTTTGATCAGAAACATCATCAAATTTTTACCTTGGCAACTCGGTCATATGGGCACGATTCATGGCTTCTATAGTAATTTTGATGGATTATCCATTATCCTCTCTATTTCGGCGACTCTCCTCGCTGTTGTGTTACTGGTAATGACGATGTTTCGGAAAGATAAGAGGCATCTAGGAGACTTGCTAGCCCATACGCAAGTGCAACTAAAAGAAGAATAGGGTAGAGATTGTTTATCCTATCCTTAAAGAAAAAGACAAACATAGTTAGGGAGTATCTGTATGAATGAGACTGTTGAGTTTACAAATCTTTGTATGGTAAGAGACGGCGATAGAGTTCTTGTTATTGATCGTAAAAAAGAAGATTGGCCAGGCATAACCTTTCCTGGTGGTCATGTCGAAGCGGGAGAATCATTTACGGAAGCAGTAATCCGTGAAGTGAAGGAAGAAACTGGCTTAAGGATTACTTCTCCCCAGATGTGTGGAATGAAAAATTGGGTAGAAGACGGTATTCGATATGTAGTTCTCTTTTATAAGACAGAAAAGTTTGAAGGAGACCTAATATCCTCTGAAGAGGGGGAAGTCTGGTGGGAGGACCTGAAAGAATTGCCAAATCTAGACCTCTCCTTAGATATGGAAGATATGCTTCGTATTTTCCTTGAAGAAGACCTGTCTGAATTTTTCTACTACCAAGATGGAGAAGACTGGAAGTACGATTTAAAATGAAATTGAACGCTGATTCTTCTAATAATTAACTTGATAACTTTTTTTAGCAGTTAACCCAATGGTTGGCTGTTTTTCTTTTTTTATGACAGATATATTCGTGGAACCTTGTTATAATAAGAGATAAAAGAGATTAGAAAAATGATTGTCTTCTGTTTATAAGGTAAAGGTTGACATGTACCTTGGGGACAGGAGTATCATATAGTTAAGGGGGTGCAAGATTATGTTAAGAAATGATATTCAAAGAATAACAGGTTTAACTCGAAAAGCACTAGAATACTATGAAGAAAAAGGTTTTATTCATCCTCGAAGACTAGAAAATGGGTATAGGGAATATTCGGAAAAGGATGTGGAGATTCTGAATAAGATTGCCTTGTTTAAAAAATTAGGGCTAAGCATAACAGAAATAAAGGACTGTCTGAAGTCAGATGGGGCTACTGCATCTAGTATTCTCAGAAGAAAAGAGCAAGAACTAGAAAGTGATGAGAAACGGAAAGTAGTGTTTGATCTCTATATAAAAGGTGCAGACACGGATCTGATCAATGAAAAACTTGCGGTCATCGAAGCTGAGGATTCCATTTATAAGAGACTCGAAAGAGCATTTCCAGGATACTTGGGGCAATGCTTATTTGCTGCCTATCAACCTTTTTTACAGGAGCCCTTGTCAAAAGGTGGAGAAGAAGCATTTAAGAAGTATATTCAGTATTTAGATAGCCTTCCAACCTTTGAGTTAAGCAGAGAAGAACAGGATTATGTTGATGAACTGAGTTCTAGTTTTAATATGAAGACCTTAAAAGAAGTTAATGAAGCTAAGATAGCTTCGGTAGAAAATTATGAAAAGTGGCATAATGAACATAAGGACACGATTTCTATCTATGATCGTTATTTGAACAGTGATGATTACAAAACAAGTCCAATGAAACACATTCAAGATCAACTGAAAAAATTTTTGATTAACCATCACTACTATGAACTCGCTATTCCGCTGATTAGACAATTTAGTAAGAGTTACGATCATTATTATAAAAAACTAACGGAGGCAAGTAACTATTACTTAAAACAAAAAGGAGATGCTCCACAATAAATGGAAGATAACTATACTTCATAAGATTTAACGACTAAAAGATAGAGTGAGGGATGACTTGCCCTTGCTCTATTTTTCAGTTCCTTTAGTTGTACTTTATCCTACATAGGTGTATAATGTGTCCTAAGATAAACAAATGAGGAATTTACTATGGAATTAAAAGATTTTACAGAAAAAGAACAAGAACAAATCAACCAAGGTTTGAGTACAGCTGAGATTTCTGATAAAGAAGCGGCGAAGAAGTTGCTTGCTCTTGTACCTCAAGAATGGATCAAGCGCATTCCTTTCTTTGTCAGAGGGCATGCGACAACAAAGACGATTGAACGTGTGGCTATGCGCTATCCTGAACTCTATGCCGTGGCCAAGCGCCAAGGAGACCTTCCTGAAAAAGAACGGGAAGAATTGCGTGTCATCATGACAGAAGTCTTTGAAGAAAAGATGAACAAACACAAGATTAAATAATCTTATATAATACTTTGTTATTTTTTTATCACATAATTGAACGAGTGATTGCAGTTGAAATATTGCAGTCGCTTTTTTTATTCACTAGTATGAAGACTTTTACACTAGTAAATAAAAATGAACAATATTTCATGGTATAATACTAATGAATGTAGTTCAAGAGGAATCAAGTATTCCATTGGAGAAAACAAGTAAAGGTATTCACTATGAAAAGATTTTTGATATTTATTTTTTCGGTGTTTGGATTGTTCGTAGGATGGATAGCTATTATGGTATATAGTTATCAAAGAAGTTATAATGAATGGAAAAATTCACGTTCAGGATCAAAGATAACTTATCCTGTACAAGAATACTCTTCTTCAAATTCTAGTACGAATTATTATGATTATAAAAAATACTCTTCTTCAAGTTCTAGTAAGACTTCAAGTTCTAGTACGAAGTATTATGATTATAAAAATTCAAATAAATCTACAGATGCATATGTAAAAGCTCTCGTTTTGTCAGAAAATTCTCATTTATCGAAACAGAAAATTGAACAAGATCTAACAAGGTGGTATTCAGAGGATGCTTGCCAGTACGCTATGAATAAACTTAATATAGACTGGAAAGAGCAAGCTGTTTTAAAAGCAAAATCACTTCAAATATTTCATTTTTCAAAAGAAATGTTAGTTTGGCAACTTGTAAATGATGATTTATTTACTCAAAAAGAGGCTGACTATGCTGCAGAACAAGTTCATTTCGATTGGAAGGAGAACGCTGTGAAAGAAGCGGAATCTTATGCAAACGGTAGCAAAATTTCGAAAGAAAAGATATTAGAAATACTTGTTGAAAATAGAAAATTTACTCAAGAGGAAGCGGAGTACGCAATAGAACATGCCAAAATAGATTGGGATGACTAAAATATAATAGGATGACTAAAATATAATAGTGATATGTTTTTATCTAAATATTCTTCCATTACAAACAAATTTGTCAATAAAAACATTTTTAACTTTTAGAACTTTACAGAAAAAGAACAGGAACAAATCAACCAAGGTTTGAGTACAGCTGAGATTTCTGATAAGGAAGCGGGTAAGAAGTTGCTTGCTCTTGTACCGCAAGAATGGATCAAACGCATTCCTTTCTTTGTTAGAGGGCATGCGACGACCAAGACAGTTGAGCGTGTAGCCAAGCAATACCCTGAACTTTATGCCGTGGCCAAACGCCAAGGAGACCTTCCTGAAAAAGAAGGGGAAGAGCTCCGCAAAATTATGACTGGCATTTTTGAAGAAAAGATGAACAAACACAAGATCAAATAATCTTTTATAACACTTTGTTATTTTTTATCTCACAAATGAACGAGTGATTGCAGTTGAACTATTGCAGTCGCTTTTTTGTTTACTAGTATGAAGACTTTTACATTAGTTAATAAAAAAGAAGAATATTTCATGATATAATACTAATGAAAGTAGTTCAAGAGGATGAAAGATTCCATTGGAGAAAAACAAGCAAAGGTATTCATTATGAAAAAATTTGTTATATTTATTTTTACGATGTTTGGATTGATGGTAGGAATGTTAGCTTTGATGGCAATTGAGTATCAAATAAGTTATAATAAATGGATAAATTCACGTTCAGGATCACAGCTGACTAAACCTGTACAAAAATACTCTTCTTCAACTGATGGAAATAAGGATGATTTTGAATCATCAAAACAAGAATACGCTTCTTCAAGTGACAAAAAAAATAAGGATGATTTAGAATCATTAATGAATATGTTTAAGAAAAGAGTTTATCCTTTACCTTTACTAGATGCAGAATATACAAGTGCATATGCAACAGCTAAAGAATTTTTAAAGAAATCTCCTTTATCGATGCAGCAAATTAAAAATGATCTTACTAAGAATGACAGGTATTCAGAAGATGCTTCCCTGTATGCTATCGATAAGCTTAATATAGACTGGAAAGAGCAAGCACTTTTAAAAGCAAAATCATATCAAATGTATCATTATTCAAAAGAAAAGTTAGTTGATCAACTTATAAAATTTGATCTATTTACTCAAGAAGAGGCTGACTATGCTGTGGAGCAAGGTCATTTTGATTGGAAAGAGGAAGCTGTTAAAGCAGTGGAATCTTTTGGAAGCGGTGGCAACTATTCGAAAGAAAGATTATTAGAAAAACTTGTTGAAATAAGAAAGTTTACTCAAGAGGAAGCGGAGTACGCAATAGAACATGCCAAAATAGATTGGTCTGATTAAACGATAATTTTAATTTTGATTTTTGTAACATATTAAAGAGCTGGACAGTCTGCCAGCTCTTTTTTGTTACTTATAAACTTTTCTCATTTCGTAAAAAATAGTTGGAGCAAAGCTAGTTTTAAACTATAATAGAGGAAAAGGATTATCGATATGAAAAATTTATAGAACAAACATTTTAATCAATAGAGAAGGAACCAGTTTATGAAACCATCTAAAAAATTCATGCTCCTTACTAGCTGTGCCTTGGCGATCTTTGCTTTAGTGGCTTGTAGTAGCAACCAAAAGCAATCCAAGGAAAAGCAGGCAAGTTCCACTGTACAGAAATCTAGTTCAGATAAGGAGCGCTACAAGGGAAGCTACAGCAACCTCAACAGCAAAGCAAGTGTCGAAGAAGTGCGGAGTCTTTTGTCTGCTTATTTGGATAAGGACAGTGTAGATAAATTTTTGGGTTTAGTAACGGATTACGATAGCATTGTTGGCTCGGTCGGCTTGACGGGTGACTTCAGCACCTTCAAGAAAACAGATTACAATGTCGAAAAAATTAGTGACTTGTGGACCAAGCAGAAGGGCGATTTCGTAGGGACCAACTGCCGGATCAATAGCTATACTCTTCTGAAGAATCGCATAGAGATTCCTAAGATGAAAGCGGATAGTGAACTTTTATTCGTGGACAATGATGCCATTGACAAAGGGAAAGTCTTTGATGAGGCAGACAAGGAAGCCTTTAACATTCTGTATTCACGGGTTCCGACAGAGGCTACAACGGATGTCAAGGTCCATGCCAAGAAGATGGAAGAGTATTTTGCTCATTTCAAGTTCAATGAAAATGCGCGCATGCTTTCTGTTATCGTTCATGATAACCTGGATGGAAATACCCTTTTTGTCGGCCATGTCGGCGTTTTAGTTCCTGCCAAGGACGGCTATCTCTTTGTCGAAAAGCTGACCTTTGAAGAACCCTATCAAGCCATCAAGTTTGCGACCAAGGAAGATGTCTACAAATACTTGGAGACCAAGTACCAAGACTACACAGGCGAAGGTCTGGCTAAGCCCTTTATCATGGATAATGAAAAATGGGTTGAGATGAAGTAGAGGATGAAAGACAGCGTGTTAGAATACAGAAAGATAATGGAGTATGCTCCGATTCTATATGTGCTCGTTTTCTTGCTCTTTTTCAGTCTTCTACTTTACCTGAGAAGAAGGGCAATCGTGAAACGTAGTGGTGGTCCCTTCTTTGCTCCCTTCCATATTAACCGTGGAATCTTCTATATCCATGTCGCTCTGTGTTTCAGTCGGCGAATGATCCCACTGAAAGAGATCAAGCGAATCACGTATGTAATTTTTCGTGGACGATCTGGTGGCGGGGCTCGCTATGCTTTCTATATTGAACTCAGAAATGGAAAGACCGTTCCCTTCTTTTTTGGAAAAAGTAAGCGGAATGAAGAGCTAGTGGAGAAGCTCAAACGAAATGCAGGTAAGTATGGGTTTAAGGTAGATAGCACTGGAAATTAATTGAAAGAAAAAGGAATCACGAATGAATAGAAAGCAAGCCCTATCTATGTATTTGTTAGGGACCTTTGGTCAAGTATTAGGAGTCAGCCTTCTGGTTTGTTTTTTAAGAGCAGGAGGAGTCAAGGTTGATTTTACATCACCATTTGGGATCATCGCTATTATTGTAGGTGGCTTGTCATCAGCTTTGTGGGGCAGTCTTGCAAGCATTAGTTACCATCAATCTAGTTTCAAACAAGTTCTAAAAGATTTTTTTCAAGTCAAAGACAGTTTAGCAAATTATTGTTTAGTGCTCATTTTCTTGCTGTTCGACTTTTTCCCTTTTATCTTTGGTGGTCAGATCACCACTCAATCGTTGGTCTTGCCAGTAGTGCTTTTTTTCAAGGCTCTTCTTTTTGGTGGAGTTGAAGAAATTGGCTGGCGTTATTTCTTTCAACCAACTTTGGAAGAAAGAATACCTTATCTTTTAGCTACTTTGATCACCTTTTTAGCTTGGTCTAGCTGGCATCTTTTTTACTTTTACATTGATGGTTCTTTAGCTGTCATTCAGTTGTTTCCGTTTCTAGTTGGACTGCTAACTAACTGTTTTATCTTATCGGCCTTGTATCATAAAACGAAAAATTTATGGATCTGTGTCATGACTCATGCCTGTATTAATTCCTTGTCTCAGATTCTAGTGAATGAAGATGGATGGCTATCTCTAGTCAGTAAATTTTTTATTATTAGTTTAGCAATCATGATTGCAAGAAAGAAGTCTGTAACTCTAAAGGAGGAAAAATGAGCAAATCTATTTCAAAACAATCAGTCTCTATCTGGTATGCACTGACTGCCCTCCTAGCTACCTTTCTAGTAGGCCAAGTGATCCTTTGGTGTTTTCCAGATGGGAGGAGTATGGATGCCTCGCTACTGTTTATCCTAATGAACTGTATTCCCCTGATTACTGCGGCGGTCTTTTCTCTTGTCCTGGGTGAAGTCAAATCCTTGGGTGATTTTTTCAAAAAGGTTTTTCTTCAAAAAGAAAGTCCTCTGTCATGGATCCTAGCATTCTTCATCCCCGTCATCTATTATGGGATCTCCATCCTGCTTATGAACGTTCGCTTTACTGGGAACTCCCTCTTGGCCTTCTTCCTTTATTTCCCCTGGACCTTATTATATGGCGGTTTGGAAGAAGTCGGGTGGCGTTGGTTTTTACAAGATCATCTTTCCTTTAGTAAGCACTTTATACCTAAAATGATGCTTCTTTCCATTGTCTGGTTCCTCTGGCATATCCCTATTTATCAACTCCCTTGGATTACAGCAGGTTCGTCCAACTATCTCATCTTTTACCTGATGATTTTAGGGAATACCTTCCTATTTGGAGCGCTCAAGGAGTACTCGAAAGGTGCTGTTCCTTGTATCCTCGCTCACATGCTGATCGATAGTCTGGCTGTCCTTATGCTGGTTCAGAGTTCTATTCCTCAGATTATCCTTCTAGTTATTTTCGAAATCCTGCTAGCCTCTTGGCTAGTGGCTATACGAAAATCATAGAAATGGAGTTTGACCTCTCATCCAATTTCGGTGAGAGGTTTTTTTATTTGGTGATATAATCAAACCTTTTTAGCTAATGACACATTCCATCATATAGGAGTCTGTAAAATGATATAATTAGTTTAAAGAAGAACTCAGAGATAGGATTATCGATCATTTAAGGGGGAAAGACCATGCAAAAAACCTTTCAGTTATTGCGAAGAGGAGATATAGAGGGAATCCGTCAGATATTGGATAAAAAGCCTGAAGAAGTCAATGCTATTTCGGGTGACAAACCTAAAAGAGATCAAGGCCAATCCCTCCTTCAAGTCGCTATTAAATCGGGACATTTAGATATTGCGGACTTACTCATTGATAGAGGGGCAGATCTTAACTTTATTGAAGAACCTACAGAGCTAAATCCATTCTGTCAACCGGTCATCCAAACTGCTGGTGGAAGAGCTGTATTTGACTGCAGGCGCATGATCAAACGTTGGAATGGTCAATATGAGATGTATTCGTCTAAGGAAAAGGCTGACCAATCCTTCAAGGTTTTTAAAAAAATGTTAGAACTTGGAGCAGATATCTCTCAGAAGGATAGTCATGGGGGAACTTTATTGCAAACTATTTTAATAGAAACCAAGGAAGTTCTGCCATCTTATTATTGGAAAAGAAAAGAAACGAGCGATAATGTCCTCATTACGGATGAATTACGTCATGATTTAAATCGTATTTATGATCTATTAATTCGTTACGGTGTGACTGCGGACGAAATAGCTGTCTATCAGAAGATTCCTCTAAAAGAGCTTTACCAGAACAGTCCGACCATGGAATTCTTAAAGCGGTTGGATTAAAGCAGATCTTGATAAGCATGTGAAATACTAGGAAGAGCCTTAGGGCTCTTTTAATTTGATCTGATAGAGTTAGAAGCAGAAGGAAAATTTAGACTGTAATTTATTAAAAAAATGGATACAAATCCTAAATGAAATAGAGTATACTAGTTTATGAAAGAACAAGATGTTTAAATACCTAATTTAGGAGGACAGTTTATGTCACCAGAAACCTATATCATGGCGATTGACCAGGGAACCACTAGTTCGCGGGCCATCATTTTTAACAAAAAAGGCGAGCAAGTTAGCTCTAGTCAAAAGGAATTCACTCAGATTTTTCCGCAGGCTGGTTGGGTGGAGCACAATGCTAATGAGATTTGGAACTCTGTACAGTCGGTGATCGCTGAAGTCTTTATTGAAAGTGGCATCAAGCCCAATCAAATCGAGGCGATCGGCATTACCAATCAACGGGAAACGACAGTTGTTTGGGATAAGAATACGGGCCTTCCCATTTACAATGCTATTGTCTGGCAATCACGGCAAACTGCTCCACTGGCTGAAGAGCTCAAAGACCAAGGCTATGTAGAAACCTTCCACCAAAAGACAGGTTTGGTCATCGATGCTTACTTTTCAGCAACTAAAGTTCGTTGGATTTTGGATCATGTTAAAGGAGCACAAGAGCGTGCGGAAAAAGGAGAATTGCTCTTTGGGACCATTGATACTTGGCTGGTCTGGAAGCTGACGGATGGAGCAGCCCATGTGACAGACTATTCCAATGCTGCTCGTACCATGCTCTACAATATCAAGGAACTAAAATGGGACGATGAAATCTTAGAAATCCTCAACATTCCTAAAGCCATGCTTCCTGAGGTGCGTTCAAACTCTGAGATTTATGGCAAGACAGCGCCTTTCCATTTCTACGGTGGACAAGTGCCGATTGCAGGGATGGCAGGAGACCAGCAAGCTGCCCTCTTTGGCCAATTGGCCTTTGAACCTGGTATGGTCAAAAATACCTATGGAACTGGATCTTTCATCATTATGAATACGGGTGAAGAGATGCAGTTATCAGAAAATAACTTGCTAACGACGATTGGTTATGGGATCAATGGCAAGGTCTACTATGCCCTTGAAGGATCGATCTTTATCGCTGGAAGTGCTATTCAGTGGCTCCGTGACGGTCTGCGTATGATCGATCATTCACCTGAATCCGAGGCCTATGCTCTGAAGTCTCAGAACCAGGATGAAATCTATGTTGTCCCTGCCTTTACGGGTCTTGGAGCCCCATACTGGAATCAAGAGGCGCGTGGTTCTGTCTTTGGACTTACCCGAGGAACGACCAAGGAAGACTTTATCAAAGCAACCCTTCAATCCATTGCCTATCAAGTTCGCGATATCATCGACACCATGCAGGTAGATGCCAAAACTCCTATCCCTGTCCTAAAAGTAGACGGAGGAGCAGCGAAAAATGATTACTTAATGCAGTTTCAGGCAGATATTCTTGGAATTGCAATTGCTCGTGCCAAAAACTTGGAGACGACGGCTTTAGGGGCAGCCTTTCTAGCAGGTCTGACAGTAGGCTATTGGAAGGACTTAGATGAATTAAAATCTCTTCATGGAGCAGCCCAAATCTTTGAACCCAAGATGGATGAAGCTCCCAAAGAGAAATTGTACAAGGGGTGGAAGAAAGCAGTCAAAGCCACTCAAGTATTTGCAGAGTCTGATGACTAAAGGAACTCATCAAATGAATCGTTTATGAGAAAGAGTGGGACAGAAATCGGTAATTCGTTAGAATTCGATTTCGTCGTCCCACCTCC
>NZ_JAJCHF010000014.1:0-59138 GCF_020554365.1 Streptococcus sp. 210928-DFI.4.42 | reverse complement strand
GGTGGGACGACGAAATCGAATTCTAACGAATTACCGATTTCTGTCCCACTCTCTGCTTTTTGTGTTTCTATGCTTTTAATTGTAAGAGTTCTTCAATCTCTGCTAGGGTGCTAGCTTGCGAGATGGCGCCACGGAGTTTGGCTGCACCTGAGGTACCACGGAGGTAGTGAGGGGCGAGACCACGGAATTCGCGAACGGCAATGTGCTCACCCTTGAGATTGATCAAGCGCTTCAAGTGCTCATAAGCAATCTTCATCTTGTCTTCAAAGGTCAAATCAGGCAGGATTTCTCCTGTTTCAAAGTAGTGATTGATTTGGTTGAAGAGGTAAGGATTGCCCATGGCTGCACGGCCGATCATGACCGCGTCGGCACCGACTTCTTCAATCCGTTGTTTGGCGTCTTGCACCGTCCGGATGTCCCCATTAGCAATAAATGGAATCTTGGTCAGAACTTGTGCAACCTTGTGAAGGGTCTCAAGGTCCGCATGCCCCGTATACATTTGCTCCCGAGTTCGCCCATGCATGGCAAGGGCAGAGACACCCGCAGCTTCGGCAGCGAGGGCGTTCTCAACTGCTAGGGAAGGATCCGACCAACCCGTCCGCATTTTAACAGTGAGGGGGATATCGAGGACGGATTGAACCTTATTGATGATGGAGTAGATCTTGTCTGGGTCCTTGAGCCACATCGCACCAGCCTCGTTCTTGACGATTTTATTCACCGGGCAACCCATGTTGATATCGACGATATCGGTCTTGGTATTTTCTTGGATAAATTCAGCTGCGCGTGCCAGGCTATCTTCGTCACTTCCAAAGAGTTGGATCGATACAGGGTTTTCTCCTTCATCGATATGGAGCATGTGAAGCGTCTTTTCATTGTTGTACTGGATTCCCTTGTCAGAGACCATTTCCATCACAACGAGCCCTGCCCCCAGTTCTTTGGCAATGGTCCGGAAAGCTGAGTTGGTCACTCCGGCCATTGGGGCTAGGACGGTACGGTTAGGGATTTCGACATCCCCGATCATAAATGGCGTATTAAGATTTGTCACGAATGAGTTCCTCCAAGTCATTTTCGTCAAAGTGGTAGTGTGTTTGGCAGAATTGGCAGGTAATCTCTGCACCGTGATCTTCATCTTTCATCTCTTCTAGATCACTAGCTGGCAGACTTGCTAAAGCGTTCAAAAAGCGCTCACGGCTGCAGTCGCACTGGAAGCGAAGTTCTTCTTCAGAGAGGCGTTTGAAAGGTTCATCCCCATAGATAGCGGCAAGAAGAGCTTCAATATGGTCTTCAGATTCCAAAAGTGTGGAGATGGCAGGCATTTCTTGGATGCGTTTTTCAAAGCGCGCGATTTCTTCTTCCTGGGCATTTGGCAAGACCTGGAGCAAGAAGCCACCCGCCACTTTAACCTTATCTTCGTCATCCAACAGAACATTGAGTCCAACTGCAGATGGTGTTTGTTGGCTTTCTGTCAGATAAAAGGCCAGGTCTTCTCCGATTTCACCGGTTACAAGAGGGGTCATGGAGTTATAAGGATTTCCCGTACCATAATCTGTGATGACCAAGAATTCTCCGTTTCCGACAAATGGTCCGACCAGAACTTCACCGGTCGCGGTTTTCTTGATATCCACTCCAGGATTCTGCACGTAGCCTTTCACATTTCCCTTGGTATCTGCCACGGTGATGATAGCTCCGAGTGAGCTAGTCCCAAGGACTTTGACCGTAATTTTAGTTTCTCCTTTCTCGTTTGCCGCCAAGATTTGGCTGGCAATGAGGGTACGGCCAAGTGCGACCGTGGAGCTAGCTTGTGTATGATGTTTTTCTTGGGCTGTTCGTACAGTTTCTGTACTGTCTAGTACATAAGCACGAAAAGCACCACTTTCTGAGATAGTTTTAATAATTTTGTCCATACCTACTATTTTAGCACAAATCAAGCAAAGTGGGGACAAGGAGAATTCCGAAAATCAGTCGTTTCAGAAGAAGGACGAGAAGAAAAGAAAATTCCGAACGTTATTTCTAGAAAGAAGCAATTTCCAAGTAAAAGACGAGTTTCATAGAGAAGTTGGTTTAAAAAGAAAGGAGAAAAATAAACGATAGCCGAGTGGATCTTGAAAAAACATTAAAAATTGCTTATAATAGAGTGTAAGACAAACTTGCAGGTGAGACTCCTGCCCTTAGTTTGAAGAAAGGCATAGATAGGCAACTATCTATGGTATATGAAAAAGAATTATGACATCAGTTGTTGTAGTAGGAACCCAATGGGGTGATGAAGGAAAAGGGAAGATTACAGACTTCCTATCAGCCAATGCAGAAGTCATTGCTCGCTATCAAGGTGGGGACAATGCCGGGCACACCATCGTAATCGACGGCAAAAAGTTCAAGTTGCACTTGATTCCTTCTGGTATCTTCTTCCCTGAAAAGATCTCTGTCATCGGAAACGGCGTGGTGGTCAACCCTAAATCATTGGTCAAAGAGTTGGCTTATCTTCATGAAGAAGGTGTGACAACGGACAGTTTGCGCATTTCAGACCGTGCCCATGTCATCCTTCCTTACCATATCGAATTGGACCGTCTCCAAGAAGAGTCTAAAGGCGACAACAAAATCGGAACGACCATCAAAGGGATTGGACCAGCCTACATGGACAAGGCTGCGCGTGTGGGAATCCGGATCGCGGACCTTTTGGACCGCGACGTCTTTGCGGAACGTCTTCGTATCAACTTGGAAGAAAAGAACCGTCAATTTACCAAACTCTATGATGCAGAGGCTCTGTCATTTGACGATATCTTCGAAGAATACTATGAATATGGTCAACAAATCAAGCAATATGTAACCGATACTTCTGTTATCTTGAACGATGCTTTGGATAACGGCAAGCGCGTGCTCTTTGAAGGAGCCCAAGGGGTTATGTTGGATATCGACCAAGGAACCTATCCATTTGTAACCTCTTCAAACCCAGTCGCAGGTGGGGTGACCATCGGATCAGGTGTCGGCCCAAGCAAGATCGACAAGGTTGTCGGTGTATGTAAAGCCTATACCAGCCGTGTTGGTGATGGCCCATTCCCTACGGAACTCTTCGATGAAGTGGGTGATAGGATCCGTGAAGTCGGCCATGAGTATGGGACAACAACCGGTCGTCCTCGTCGTGTTGGTTGGTTTGACTCAGTTGTCATGCGCCATAGCCGTCGCGTGTCAGGAATTACCAACCTTAGCTTGAACTCGATCGACGTTCTGTCCGGCTTGGATACAGTGAAAATCTGTGTAGCCTACGACTTGGATGGGGAACGCATCGACCACTACCCAGCAAGCTTGGAGCAACTCAAACGTTGCAAACCAATCTATGAAGAATTACCAGGCTGGTCAGAAGACATCACAGGTGTCCGCCACTTGGATGAGCTTCCAGAAAATGCCCGCAACTATGTCCGCCGTGTCGGTGAATTAGTTGGTGTGCGCATTTCAACCTTCTCAGTCGGACCAGATCGTGACCAAACCAATATCCTTGAAAGTGTGTGGTCTAGTTTATAAGCAAATGAAGATAAGAGAGTGGGACAGAAATCGGTCATTCGTTAGAATTCGATTTCATCGTCCCACCTCCGCACAGTTGAGTAGGGCTGTAAAAGCTGATGAAATCAGCGTAGTAGAGCCCACTCAACCACTGCGTCTTGCTCGACAATCCAAAGACAATTGAGAGGCTAGGACTTTTGTCCCAGCCTCTTTTTGAAAGCAGAAAGAGGAAAAAATGTATCAAACGATTTTATTTGACCTAGACGGCACCTTGACCAATTCAGAACTAGGGATTACCAACTCGGTGGCCTATGCCTTAGGAAAATATGGGATTCAAGTGCCAGACAAGAAAGCATTGAGAGTTTTCATTGGTCCGCCCTTGCAGGAGTCTTTTGAGCGCTTTTATGGATTTTCTAAGGAAGAATGTTTAAAGGCCATTGACTACTATCATGAGTATTTTTCCGAAAAAGGCCTTTATGAAAATGAGGTCTATCTAGGCGTTCCTGACTTGCTGGCTTCTCTCAAGCAGGCTGGCAAACAGTTGATTGTAGCTACGTCAAAGCCTGAAGAATTTTCCATTCAAATTCTCAAACACTTTGGTTTGTATGATTATTTTGACTTTGTCGCTGGTGCGACCATGGATAGAAAACGTAGTAAAAAAAGCGATGTTATCCAGTATGCCTTGGAGCAAAATGGGATTACAGATTTGGCGCATACCATCATGATTGGAGACAGGGAGCACGATGTGCTTGGCGCTCAAGCGCAAAAGTTTGATTCTATCGGTGTCCTTTATGGCTTTGGAAGCAGGGAAGAATTGGAAGAAGCCGGCGCCACCTATATTGCTCAAGAAGTTGGCGAAATTGCAGCTTTTATAGGATAACCTTTTCCAAAATATTAAAAGTTGGAACTTTTCTAATCTGCTGAATATTGCTTTATTTAATATTTCTATCGGTGTATACTTACTGTAGGTTAAGTCACACAGATTAAGAGGTGATAATATGAATTTGTCACGATATATATTAAAATATAGTACTGATGATGGTACGTTGTATTTTAATACTAAAACCAATCATTCATTTTTTCTTACGAATGAATTGAATAGAGTAGTCGACAGCAATGATGTGATTAGGAAAGAGTTTCATGCTTATCTTGATAAAAATAAATATTTAAGTGAGGGTGAGTATGAGGTCGAAAAGTATCTATCTAAAATAAGCGATACAGATGCTGAATTATTGGAACTAACAATTTTGACACATGGAGATTGTAATTTTCGGTGAAGGTTAAAGTGAATAACAAATTCGATGACAAAATGAATGCTAAACCTAGAGTATTTAACTATAATTGTGATTGTAAATAATCACGATTTTAAATAAATTAGAGAAGAGGGTTGTGCTAGCCCTCTATTTTGATGGATGATAATTATGAGAAATATTTATAAGTACATTGATAAGAAGTATCTTTTTCCTATTTTTTTAGGGCGTATTGTGAATAGTGGTTTGGTGTTGGCGCAACCTCTGATTTTAACGAAGGCCTTGAAGTTAGATCAAGACGGCCTTTCTTATGGAAAAATTCTCAATTTTGTTTTATTTGGTTTGTCTGTCTATCTTGTTATTTATAGTCTGATGCTGTTTTCAAACCATTCGCACAATATATTCCGAAGAGAAATCAACAAAAGTGTCCGTGCCCTTTTATTTAAGAAAGTCATATTGAATCCTAAATTTTCCAATGATGAAAAAGTTAGTCTGCTAACTCAAGATATGGAATATGTGGGCGATAATTATTTGGAAAATATAAATGTTATGGTGAGTTGGGGATTTGTCGCCCTTGTTACAGCCATTTATATTGTTTCACAAAATTTTCTCTTAGGACTTATTTTTGTCATTTTTACGATTATGAGACCTATTCCTCAGTTCATCATGAATCGTCGTTTACAAGATTCGGGAGACAGCTGGTCCAAGCTTAGAACGAAATTACATGGGCTTGTCTCGGATAGTATGCAAGGCAGCCAAACCTTACGGATTAATCAGGCCATGAGGCTGAATGAAGAGCGCGTGAATGATTTAAACGGAGAATATCAAAAAGCCATCCAAAGATTTTGTTTCACACATAATATTATTTTTTTCTTTAATGGATTTATGGTCTTTTTTAGTCAGGTTGTTCCTCTTGCTTTAGGCTTTTATTTGAGTTTACAGGGAAATTCTATTTCTATTACAAGCCTCATCTCTATGTATGTTGCTGCGGGGATGCTGGTAGAACCGATCCAAACTCTGATGTACAGTGCAGCCAATCTCCAAGGTGCCTTGCCGACTGCGAACCGCCTGTTTAAGATTATCGAGGAAGAACCTGATTTCGAAGAGACAAAGGATCAATTTGTTGAAAATCTCGAATCGTTGCGCTTAAATCATATTTCAAAAAGTTTTGCTGAACGTCAGCTTTTTTCTGATTTGACGGCGACGATTTCAGTAGGTCAGAAGGTCTTAATCAAAGGACCGAGCGGGTCTGGAAAGACGACTCTTTTTCGCTTGATTTTAGGAGAAGAAGTATGTGATGAGGGTGACATTTTCGTTCAGTATGATGGAAATCAAATAACGAGTCATTTCCAAGGGAATATCGGTTTAATTAGCCAGCATCCCTTCCTGTTTAACGATACTATCCGCTATAATCTAACTTTTGGTCAGCCTTTTCAGGACCATGAATTATTGGAGGTATTGGACCGAGTTGGCTTAATAGATGAATTTCAGGATATTTTGAATGTAGAAATTCATAATAATGGTGAAAACATTTCAGGAGGTCAGCGTGTCAGATTAGAGTTGGCTCGTTTTCTCTTACGCGAGAAGGATATTTTATTAGCGGACGAAGTGACATCAGCTTTGGACGAAAAAAATAGTCGTCTGGTTAGAGACCTAATCTTTTCTTTGCCGATCACGGTACTAGAAATAGCCCATCATATTGATGAAGAAGAGCGCTATGACCAAATCCTTGAGTTACGTAAAGGATGAGCGATGCCACAATAGTTGGTTCTGCGACAAAGCGGATAGTAGTAAGCCAGCAATTTGTCAGATATTTTTGAGATTCTAAGTGGTGATATTTCCAAAATCATCAATACTCAGAGAACTTAAGCTTTATTTAAGATAGGCCAGCTATACTAGAAGCATAAACAAAGACCTCCTAACTTTGTTTAAACCTCCTAAACTTTTTCATAATAATCTCCCATAAGAGTCGCCCAATCGGCGGCTTTTTTTGTGAGTCGTAAGCTGCCTATGGTATAATGAACAAAGAAACTAAAAGGAAGAAGGAAGAGATGGACTACACGATAGAGGAAAAAGCGATGTTTATGAGGGAAGCCCTGAAGGAGGCGGAGATTGCCCTCGCCAATGATGAAATACCGATTGGCTGTGTCTTGGTCAAGGATGGTCAGATTATCGGGCGTGGACATAATGCGCGTGAGGAGCTGCAGCGGGCGGTCATGCATGCGGAAATCATGGCGATCGAGGAGGCCAATCAGCGTGAAAATAGCTGGCGCCTGCTGGATACGACGCTTTTTGTCACGATTGAGCCCTGTGTTATGTGTAGCGGTGCCATTGGACTAGCTCGGATTCCCCAGGTGATTTACGGAGCGACCAATCAAAAGTTTGGCGGAGCAGGGAGTCTCTATGACATTTTGACAGATGAGCGCCTCAATCACCGGGTGGAAGTGGAAACAGGAATCTTGGAAGCAGAATGTGCAGCCATCATGCAGACCTTCTTCCGCCAAGGTCGGGAACGAAAAAAACAAGCCAAGCTCGCAGCCAAGGCCGAAACACAAGAATAAAAACCGGACCTTTGCAAATCGAACAAATTATGATATAATACCTATCGGAGCAACAGTTCTGCGTGAAGCGGGTCAGGGGAGGAATCCAGCAGCCCTAAGCGAAGTGAACTGTGTGCTCTTTTCTATTGCTCTTGATGAGTCAAGTCCAAGGGACGCAGAAGAATCCTAGAGCAATGGATGCAGTTTTTCCCGCTAGGGAAAAAGCTGTAAACCTATGATAGCCCTTAGTGAATCAAGTCCAACGGACGCGGATGAACTTAGGTGCATTGACGCAGTTCGAACAAAGTGAGAACTAGGTTCCGAAGTATAATGAATCAAGCCTAAAAGGTGCAGATGAATATTGGAGCAGCGAATCTAGTTTGAACGGACCTGAAATGAATTCAGCTGACATCCAATCTTAAGAAGCGTATTTGTTTTCTTGTCAATCAAAATTGTTCTTCTCAATAGGCCTAAAATTTGTTGTCTTACGCAAACGAGTGCTCTCGGTTATGTCCTAAGGTTAGCTTATTTAGAAAAATAGTATAGAATATAAAATGTAAACGTTTTAAAATAGTGAAAGCACTTGCTTATTTTTTCTTAAAGCGTTATCATAAAAGAAAAGAACAATTGGAGGATAAACATGTCACATATTAAATTTGACTACTCAAAGGTGTTAGATAAATTTGTAGCACCACATGAACTAGATTATATGCAGCCTCAAGTGACTGCTGCAGATTCTGCTCTGCGAAATGGTACAGGTCCTGGGGCAGAAATGACTGGCTGGTTGAACTTGCCTGAAGAATATGACAAAGATGAATTTGCTCGTATTCAAAAGGCTGCTGCTAAAATCCAATCTGATAGTGAGGTATTGATCGTAATCGGTATTGGTGGTTCCTATTTAGGAGCTCGTGCAGCTATTGATTTCTTGAATAATTCTTTTGTAAATCTACAAAGCAAGGAAGAACGCAAGGCACCTCAAATCCTCTATGCTGGAAATTCTATTTCTTCAAGCTATTTGGCTGATTTGGTAGACTATGTATCAGACAAAGATTTCTCTGTCAACGTTATTTCTAAGTCAGGAACGACTACAGAGCCTGCTATTGCTTTCCGTGTCTTCAAAGAACTCTTGGTTAAGAAGTATGGTCAGGAAGAAGCAAATAAACGGATTTATGCAACTACAGACCGCGCTAAAGGTGCAGTTAAGGTTGAAGCAGATGCTAATGGCTGGGATACTTTTGTAGTGCCTGATAGTGTAGGTGGTCGTTTTACAGTATTGACAGCAGTGGGACTCTTGCCAATCGCAGCTGCAGGGGCTGATATCAGCAAGTTAATGGAAGGAGCAAATGCTGCTCGCAAGGCTTATGCTTCTGATAAGTTGGCTGAAAATGAAGCATATCAATATGCAGTTGTACGCAATATCTTGTACCGTAAAGGTTATCTGACAGAAGTTCTAGCTAACTATGAACCATCTCTACAATACTTCTCTGAGTGGTGGAAGCAACTGGCTGGTGAGTCAGAAGGGAAAGACCAAAAAGGGATTTACCCAACTTCAGCCAACTTCTCAACAGACTTGCACTCTCTGGGACAATTTATCCAGGAAGGTACCCGTATCCTCTTTGAAACAGTTGTACGTGTAGATAAACCTCGCAAAAATGTGCTGATTCCTGAATTGGCAGAAGACTTGGACGGTCTTGGCTACTTGCAAGGAAAAGATGTTGACTTTGTCAATAAAAAAGCTACAGATGGAGTGCTGTTAGCACACACTGATGGTGGAGTTCCAAATATGTTTGTGACACTGCCTGAGCAAGATGAGTTCACTTTGGGCTACACTATTTACTTCTTTGAGTTGGCTATTGCTCTTTCTGGCTACCTGAATGGTATCAATCCATTTGACCAGCCTGGAGTTGAGGCTTATAAGAAAAACATGTTTGCCCTTCTTGGAAAACCAGGCTTTGAAGAGCTGGGTGCTGAGCTGAATGCACGCCTTTGATTCTTATATGCCTTGAGTTCATTTAGAGTATAAAAAGAGATCCACAAGTTCATTTCTT
Organism: Streptococcus sp. 210928-DFI.4.42; assembly: GCF_020554365.1. NCBI lineage: Bacteria > Bacillati > Bacillota > Bacilli > Lactobacillales > Streptococcaceae > Streptococcus > Streptococcus sp. 210928-DFI.4.42. The sequence goes on along the minus strand of NZ_JAJCHF010000014.1, from coordinate 49,805 downwards.
GTGGATTTTTTAGTACAAGCCTCATAATTAGTTTATTATTTTTTTGAACAGTATAAAAAAGAGTGTCTTAATTCTTTTATGAAAGCGCTGTATAATTGCCTTGTAAATAAAATTTGAGAGGTATCAAAATGAATGATTGGTTAAACATAAAAGGCAAAACAGTTCTTGTGACTGGCGCGTCATCTGGGATCGGTAAGGCAATCGTTGAAGAATTGCTGGAATTAGGAGTCAATGTAGCGAATTTCGATCTTAGCGACAACGATTTGCGTCATCCAAATCTATTATTTGTAAAAGTTGATGTAACTTCTCGCTCTGAAGTAGAAGAGGGTGTTGCCAAAATAGTTGAAAGATTTGGCAATATTGATGCAGTGGTCAATAATGCAGGGATTAATATCCCTAGATTATTAATCGATGCAGAAAATCCTAAAGGTCCTTACGAATTGGACGATGAGACGTTCGAAAAAGTAACGATGATTAATCAAAAAGGTTTGTATCTGGTTAGTCAGGCAGTGGGACGTATTTTAGTGAAAAATGGAAAAGGTGTAATTGTGAACATGGCTTCAGAAGCAGGCTTGGAAGGTTCTGAAGGACAAAGTGCCTATGCTGCCACAAAAGCAGCAGTCTATAGTTACACTCGTTCATGGGCAAAAGAGCTGGGTAAGCATGGTGTACGTGTGGTTGGAATTGCTCCAGGAATTATGGAAGCTACGGGACTTCGAACTCTTTCTTATGAGGAAGCTCTTGCTTATACCCGTGGAAAGACGGTAGAAGATATTCGAGCTGGTTATGCTTCAACTTCAACAACTCCTTTGGGACGAAGTGGTAAACTACGGGAAGTAGCTGACCTTGTAGCATTCTATATTTCAGACCGTTCTAGCTATATAACTGGAGTCACTACAAATATTGCCGGGGGGAAAACTCGCGGTTAAAAAAATGAAGGTGAGGAAGAGAGTTGACCATAGTAAATCGATGGTATAACATTTTAGAAAAAATGGTCTCACAGCCAACTTATTCCTTGGTAGATATGCGCTCAGAGCTGGATATTAGTATGCAAACCTTGCAAAAGAGTATCCAACAATTAAATGATGTTTTGGCTCCGAGTATCCAGATTATCTCACAAGATGATAAGTTAATGTTAGAGGTGTATGACTATACTGAGTTGGAAAGGATTTTATCTGGTAGTTTAAAACGGGAGAGTGACTTCAATTCTTCCAGTAAAAGAATTGCCTATTTACTAAAACGTTTAATTAAGTCAACCTCCCCTCTTCTTATTGACGACTTGGCTGAGGAGGCAGGTGTTAGTAGAAGTACCCTTAATAAGGATTTAAAACAAGTAAAATCTTTGGCAGAGAGTTACTCTATCACTATTTCAGGAAAGCCCAACCGTGGGCTGGAGGTCTTGGGGTCCGAGCTGAATTTGCGCTTGCTCTATATTCACCAAGTGGCCCCTTACTTTGAAGGAAAGACACTCACCGAGGCAACATCTTCTTTTCTGGAGACGCTACTCCAGGAGTATAAAATCCCGAAAGAAACAAAGGAACTCCTTCGAAAGACAATTTCAATTATGGTGGAGCGTATTTATGCATCTAGGGTGTTGAGTTGCCCTATTCCTTACTATAGGAATGATTTAACAGAGACACCTTTGGTTGAAAAATTAATCTATCATATTGAGATGACTTATAAGATTTCCCTCAGTCAGTTTGAAATAGACTTTTTGTGTTTTCCGTTTAATATCCGTTTTATTGACACTTTAAGCAAGCCGTCTTATCAATCTGAACAGCTTGCAAACATTTTTCAAGGGATTGTCAAGAAAGTCAAAGAAACAATGTTGGTTAACTTTGATGATGAAGAATTATTTGAAGAAATCAAGTCTCATCTAGGCCCCTTAATCAATCGACTGATTTTCCATGTGCAAGCTAATGATATATTCCATGGCGAGGTTCAAACTCAATATCCTTTTGCTTTTGAAATGGCGAAAATTGCTGGAGAAGAACTGTCTGCAATTTTTGGTTCTGAATTGGAATTATCTGAAATCGGATATCTGGCTTTGTATTTTGAAATGATTTTAAGAAAGCAAAACTCTGTTGTAAATGGTTCTCGCAAGCAGATAGCAGTAGTTTGCACAACAGGAAGAGGAACTGCTGCGATGATTATTCAGCAACTCAGACGAATCCTTGGAAATGATGTAGACATTACTCAGTATTCTGAAGAGGATTTTAATCTGGATTTGAATCAGGACTATTTCGCGATTTTTACGACAGTTCCTCTAAAATATAAAGATTCTAAATCTCCAGTCATTCAAGTTAATCATCTTTTTGATGATCAATGGCTGCGGGAAGAATGGCAGAGGGCCAATGCTTTTCATCAAAAAAATCTAGAAACAGTCAGCTTACGTTTTCTTCGGTTGAGTCCCCAAAAAACCTATCAGCAATACTTGCTAAATATGGTTGCAGAGTTAGAGAAACTTCAGATGATTGATGAAGGTTTTAGAAATCGGATAATTGATAGGGAGAAAAAACAATCAACCATTTTTGGTGGAGGAATTGCCTTCCCCCATACAATTAACCAGGGTTATGCAAAGACTATTTTAATGTTTGGAAAGCTAGAAGAGCCTTATCAAAAAGGAGATGATTGGATTGAATTTATCTTTCTAGTCGCCATTCCCTCAGAAATTGAAAGCAAAATGGAGAGTGAATTGCTGGAATTGTATGACGACATTTTTCGAATTGCAGGAGAGCCTTCTCTAAAAGAAGCTTTGAGGGCTGTAGAAACAGAGACAGAGTTTCTATCATTTTCTAAGAGCAAAGGAGTATTTTAATGAATTCGCTAATAATTTTCGCTGTATTTGTCATGGCAGCTTATATATTTCAAATGTTCCTCGGCTGGCAGCAACTCAAAGACTTCAATAAGACCTATACGATGCTCCGAAGACTGGGGCGCGTAGCGATTGGCAGGAAGTCCGGAAGAATCAAATCCGGTACGATTGTCATGTTCGCGGTTGATGAAAACGGTCGGGTTCTTAAAGCTAGCAAAATGCAAGGAGTCACAATCTTAGCACGTTTTCAAAATATGGACGATTATGTTGGAGAAGACATCCATTATTTTGACAAGTATAATCCTCTTGTGAGAAAAGAAAATAAGTTGATGCAATCAGCCATAGAAGATGCTAGAAAAGTCTATCTTTGGCATGAGGCAGGTATTGAGAAAGAGACAAGTTCATCTGATTCTTTTCTGGGATTCGGCTTTTATGCGAATTACTTACAATTATCTATTAAACAGTTATTTAAAAAAAATAAGAAAGGGAGTTCCTTATGAATCACATTACAAATTTTGCAGAGAGTTTTATGAAACTCTTCCAATTAGGTGGAGAAACCTTTATTAGCTGGATGACAAATATTGTACCGCTTGTCTTAATGCTATTGATTGCAATGAATACCCTTATCGCTTTCTTGGGAGAAGAGAAGGTCAATTCCCTGGCTAAGATTTCTGCCAAAAATCCTGTTAGCCGGTATATGATTTTACCTTTCATTTCAGCCTTTATGCTGGGGAATCCGATGGCAATCAGTATGGGACGTTTCTTACCAGAATATTATAAACCTAGTTTTGTAGCAGCTCAGATGCAGTTCTGCCATACTTCAAATGGTGTATTTCCGCATATCAATCCTGGGGAATTGTTTGTATGGATGGGAATTGCAACAGGAATTCAAACTTTAGGTTTAAGTCAAATGGACTTAGCCATTCGTTACATGCTTGTTGGGCTTGTCATGAACTTTGTAGGCGGTTGGGTGACCGATTTTACAACTGCTTATGTAGCAAAACAGCAAGGTGTTACCTTGAGTAAAACATTTGATTTATAGAAAGAGTGAAATTATGTCATATAAGAGTATAAAAGTTGTTAAAGGAAATGGCGGTTTCGGAGGACCTTTGGTCATTACACCTAGTGAAGCTAAGCATAAATTCATCTATATCACTGGCGGAGGAGAAAAGCCAGATATTGTGGATAAAATTGCTGATTTGACCGGTATGGAAGCTGTTAATGGGTTTAAAACTTCTATCCCAGATGAGGAAATTGCTTTAGCAATCGTGGATTGTGGCGGTACTCTTCGCTGTGGTATTTATCCTAAAAAGGGGATCCCTACAATAAATATTGTAGCTACAGGGAAAAGTGGGCCTCTAGCTCAATATATAACCGAGGAAATCTATGTGTCAGCAGTTGGCCTTAATCAAATTTCTGCTGCTAATGAAGACGAAAAAGCGACAACTGTGGTAACAGAAAAGCCAACTTACGATACTAGTAAAAAAATTACAGAGCAAAAAGCTGAAACAAGTATTGTAGCAAGAATTGGGATGGGCGCTGGGAAGGTCGTTGCGACTTTCAACCAGGCTGCTCGTGAAGCCATCCAAACAATGCTCAACACGATCATTCCTTTCATGGCCTTTGTTTCCTTGCTGATTGGGGTTATTCAAGGTTCAGGTGTTGGAAATTGGCTGGCAAAATTAATGGTTCCCCTAGCTGGGAACATCTGGGGACTCATTTTGATTGGCTTTATCTGTTCCTTGCCATTCCTATCTCCTTTGTTAGGCCCCGGAGCTGTTATCAGTCAGATTATTGGAACCTTAATTGGAGTTGAAATCGGCAAAGGGAATATTCCGCCCCAAATGGCTCTGCCAGCTATATTTGCTATCAACACTCAAAACGGTTGTGATTTCATTCCTGTAGCACTCGGTCTATCTGAAGCCAAGGCTGAAACAGTTGAGGTTGGTGTCCCTTCTGTGCTTTATTCACGCTTTCTCAATGGTGTTCCGCGGGTGCTAGTAGCTTGGATAGCTAGTATTGGCCTTTATCAGTAAACCTTTGATAGATGCACGTAAACATAGCAACTATTATGTTAAACTTATCTATAAGCATAAGTTTATGACAGATTTGAGAAAGGATGAATAGGAATTAGATGAAGAAAATTTTTGAAGCTAAAGTAATTCAAGTGGGGCCTGAAGCTCAGAATATGATTCAAGATGCCAATATGCTCATTTTGTTTGGAGAAGAAGCTCCGGAAGACTTAGCAGAGTATTGTTTTAAAATCGATAACAAAAATCTTCTAGGTGCAATACTAGAAGGTGGAAAGCTGGTGGTAGATAGTCAGGAATATTCGATTACTGCCGTAGGAAATGTAGTAGAAAAAAATTTAACTGGACTGGGCCATATCACGATTTCTTTTGATGGTTCAAAAGAGGGCAGCCTGCCGGGCACTCTCCATGTTGCAGCAGACCAAGCAGTAGTAATTGAAAAGGACTCTACCATTCAGATTTTCGAAACTGCTTGACCATAACAAAATTTAAAATCAAGCAATTTAGAAACATAAAAGTCAAAAAAATTGATTCAGAGCTTGGACAAAAAGTCCAGGCTTCTGGGTCTAAATTAGAAAAAATAGATGACGCGGTGGTTGATTGGCATCTTCCTTCGCTTTTTAAGCCCCAAAGATTGCCTGATCAACTGTGCGGGGGTGGGAAGATGAACTTTTTAACTTGTTTGAAGTTCTTTCCCACTCCCTTTTTGATAGGGAAAATAATTTATGTTTTAATATTGTAAAATTTGTCATTGTTTTTCAATGTTTTCGCAATATGACAAATCAACAAAATTTATAAGGATAAAAGCATGCCAGAAAAAGACGGTCAAGGTCAAGCGCAAAGAGCTTGAAGTCAATCAAACTAGCCAGCCAGTGCAAGGGAATTTCCAGCAGATGCATCCATAAGGTGTGCCTGAACAGAAGGAAAAGACCAAAAAGGTATTTACCCAACTTCAGCAAACTTCTCAACAGACTTGCACTCATTGGGTCAATTTATCCAAGAAGGAACTCGTATCATGTTTGAAACAGTTGTCCGTGTGGACAAACCACGTAAGAACGTGATCATCCCTACATTGGAAGAAGACCTTGATGGACTTGGTTACCTTCAAGGGAAAGACGTTGACTTTGTAAACAAAAAAGCAACTGACGGTGTTCTTCTTGCCCACACAGACGGTGACGTGCCAAACATGTACGTAACTCTTCCTGAGCAAGATGCCTTCACTCTTGGTTATGCCATCTACTTCTTCGAGTTGGCCATCGCCCTTTCAGGTTACTTGAACGCGATCAACCCATTTGACCAACCAGGTGTTGAAGCCTACAAGAAAAATATGTTTGCCCTTCTTGGTAAACCAGGATTTGAAGAACTTGGAGCAGAACTCAACGCTCGTCTTTAATCAATAGACAAAACGATCTCGCAAGAGGTCGTTTTTTTACTTGCTAAACAAACTCATATTTTTGTCCCCTGGAATCAATTATAAAAACACGATCTAGTTATGTTTCTCAATCATATGGTTAACTGATTGCTATTGTCTCCCTTCGCAAGAAATTTTAAGATAAGTTTCTAAAAGGTCGGATATCTCTCCGATCTTTTTTAGTCTATCAAGACAGGAGTTGGTCCTTGCTTGGTTTTATGTTATAGTAGAAGAGAAGAATAAAAAGGAGAATTCGAAATGTCCGAGAAAGATCAAGAACAATTTATGAAACATACTCCCGTAGAGGGTGCGCCTCAATTTGATGTGGCTGCGCCAGCCTTTGTCCCAAAAGAAGAAGCCGAAGACTTGGTCGTTCCAGAAGCTAGTGGCCTTTCAGTGACGGAGACGAAAGCAATGAAAGAAGAAGCAGACGAGCCAGTTATTTCAGAAACAGTGGAGCCTCCAAAGGTGGATGAAGCAACTGTTGGAGAACATCGGGATGTAGTTGCTGCTCCCCAATCGACTCCTCCATTTCAGCCTGCGCCTCAAGCTCCTCAAAACATGGCAGCTGAACCAATTGGTCCGCAAACAGTGCCTGTTCCTGAGACACCTATTCCACAAGCTCCTCTTTCTCCTGTTGGAAGACCGATGGATACTGCAGACAAGAAGGCGATTCGTTTTGCCCTTGGGATTTTAGTTGGGATTCTTATCGGTGGAGTCAGTGGCTATTTGATTGGTCATGCTAGCCCTAGCACGTCATCATCTAGAAAGCAGACTTCTTGGTCAGGTAACCAGTCTGGTTCTTCTTCCAATATCGATTTGGAGCAATTGACTTCTGAAGATGCGGAAGCTGATTTTAGCTGGGAACAATCTGATATCGAACAACTTCAGTTTTTGACTAGAAAGGATGCTGGGGAGACTCCTGAGGAAATGATTGAAGCTTATGGGAAAGCTAGCTCCGTTCAATTTGAAAGTGGAGAATTGAAATTATTCTGGGATGATAACTCTTATAATAAAGAGGTCAAAGCGACTTACTCTAAGAACGGGAAAGAATTCCAGCTTGTCAAATTTGAATTTAATCAATTTGGGAAAAATCTTACGGTTGAGGATAACTTTGCTGATGGGTTCAAGGTTGGAGATAGTGAAACCGGTGCTGGAGGGACCTCTTACAAAGAGCTTTTAGAAAAATACGGTGATGCAGTCAATCTGACGGTGAGTTCATCTGATGATTCAGACGAGATAGAATTGGTCATGGACTTCCAAAAGAAAAATGGGGACTACGTGGATTTGACCTTTATTCGTCAAGAAAATGGAGATTTCCTCTTGAGCAGTAAAGACAGCTACTAAATCACTGAATAAAAGAAAGAGGCAAGTGCCTCTTTTTTGGGATAAGACGAGACAAATACGCGAATTTTCTATACAATAGAAAGAGTTTGAATAGAAAGAGCATGAAGGATGGAAGAAATGAAAGAGTGGATAGAACATCATAAGCGGATCCTCCAAAAAGCTGCAAGTGCTTTGCTAGCTTTTGTCGTTGGGGTTTGCTTGGTGTTTATGATTCATCCAGTGAAAACCTTGCCCAAAGATCGCTTGTTGAGTTTGTCTCGCATGCAAGAAGACAGCCAGCAATTTGTTGCGTCTTCTTCCAAAGAGCCGGCTTTAGAAGACTTGTTGTCATTGGACCTTGCAAGGGAAGAAGGAAAGACACAAAAAAATTGGGTGACTTTGTCTGCATTTGTCAAAAAATTTGGAAAAGCAGCGAGTTTTACACAAGAAGATACGACTTTTGGAGCGCAAGTCCAGCTAGGCTATGGGACTCCTGTGCAGGGGATTCATCCTTATACCATAGAATTTCAAAAGCAGGATGATACCTTTTATTTGAGCTCGATTCAAGGATTTGCGCCCAAGTCGGCTCACTATCAGAGCAAAAAGAACGTAAAACTGGTAGATTTTACAGGCTATCAGACACTAGATGGAAAAAAGGAAAAGGGGACAGCAGTAGAAGATGTCTTGAAAAAATCAGGTCTTCCCAATTCTCTTAGTTTGACCTCAGCAAAGGACAAGCAAGTCCTAGCCCTGTCTTATCAGGTGACAGATGGACTGGTCTCTTTAACCTTTGAACGTGACCAGATTGGTCAGTATCGTTTGACGAAGAAGGGGTGAAGCAGATGATCGAGTGGATGAAAAAGAATCGAAAAGAACTCTTGCTGCCGTTTTTGTGTTTTGTTTTAGGAGTGTTACTTGCGATTGCAAGCATCCAGGTGCAAGAGCAAGGAACCGATACCAAGGAGGACCAAACACTTGCCCATTTCCAGCCAAAGGATTATCAGAATTTGGTCAGCAAGGAACAAGAAATCAAGCAGTTTAAATGGACCATCGAAGCTGTGGCGAATTTGAAAGTTCGTCTCAAACAGACTCAGCAACCAGGAACCCGCTTGGAATCAGTTGTGACGGAATGGGGAAAAGCTCAAAAAGTTCGCTACACAAAGACAGCTCAAGGGGATAAAACGGTTCTCGTCTTAACCTATGCGGCTAAGCAAACCGATCAGGGCAAGAAAAGTGTAACCTTGTGGTTTGAACAGGAAAAAGACCAGGGGTATCGCTTGACGACAGTGGATGCGACGAATTTGTTGGATGCAAAAGAAAAAGCAAGCAGTGAGAAAGAAATCACTACTGAAAAAGAGAAAAAAGGTACAGAATTCGCCCAGCTTATTCAGCAACTAGGAAATCCTCAACGCTTGGTCTGGGGGGAAATGCCAGATGGCGGAATGGGCTATCGCGCGACTTACCAGCTACCAGGGCAACCAGAAGTGGTGATGGAATTCAAGAAAAAAGCCAAGAAATTGGTGTTGGTATAAGAAAGGAGACATCATTGGACGATCAACGGACAGACATCAAGGCAGCTTCCTCTCACCAGGGTGGGAGCCGCTTGATTTCAGAAGCTGACCTGGCTTCAATAGGGATGGACAATCATCAGGATACTAGAAGCCATTCAGATACAATGGCGTCTTCCCCTTCTTCCTCAAAAGAGGGGATTGGTTCGCTTTTGCGATTTTTTGGGTGGTTCGCCTTGTTTATGGCTTTTGTGTTTGTGCTTCAAAACGAAGTTAATAAAAGCTCTTCTTCATCTTCTTCGAGTGAGGGGATCAATGGTTTATCACGTGATGGTATCAGAACGGAATATCTGACCAGTGAAAATAGTTCTTATATCGCCTCAGCTAATGAATTTCAATTTCAGCCAACCTATGAAAAGGCCATGTCTCTCATTCCTAATTTTGCAGTGGAAGAAAAAAAGACCTCTTTTGGGACGGTAGACCCACAAGATGTCGTTGCAGCATTAGGTAAAGCGAGGAGTGGGGAAGCAACGTATAGTGATAGCAGTTCCAGTCCCTTTTTGCTGACATTAGATTACCAATCAAAGGATGCAGATGGGAAGGTTCTTCTTGAAAAAACAGGTGCCTTTTACAGGATCTCTCTTTTAAGTTTGAAACACTTAAAAAGTGACCGATTTGCTAATAAGAATGGGAGCTTGACGAAGGACGATTTTGCCACTATCAAGGTCGGAATGCCTTATTTAGACCTACTCAATACGGTAGGGATTCCGGATGAAATATATGTATCTGGGCTTTTAGGTTACGGGGAAGCGCCTTCCTTTACCTATCGATTATCGGATTCTCAAACGGTTCAAATCCATTTTGATAGCCGGCAAACCATCAAGGATATCAAATCGAAAGAGGTAGCGACCACACCAGCTTCCTCTACATCTACAGCACAGTAAAAAAATCAGCCGAAGCATTTTAAATAAAAGGAGAGGACAATGGGAAATAAAGACTGGTCGCATCTACGAAATGAGCACCAGAGTCGGTTTTCGAAAGGCCAGCCGAAAGAAGCACCCTTAGAAAAAGGAAGTCCTGAGAAGCTAGAAGATACGCTCGCAAAAGAGCCAGAAGTGGTAGAAGTCCCTGCTTTTCAGGAAGAGGTGAAACAAGAAGAGGAACGAAAAGACGAACCAGCGATTGGTGTGAAGGAGGAATCGTATGATCCAAAGGAAGGCTCATTTGCTACACCTGAAGACGAATCAGCTCAGGTCGTTCTTGCTACACCACTAACAGAAGAAGCAAGGTCAGAAACACCAGCACAAAATACAATAGGGCAGTCTCCTTCAGCTGAGAAAAAAGTAGAGCACCAGGGTGGGAGCCGCTTGATTTCAGAAGCTGACCTGGCTTCAATAGGGGGAGGCAGGCATTCAGAACCAAGACAAACGGTACTAGACTCCCAATCGGATAGGGCGAAAACCTACTCTCCTTCCTCTAATAGTGGAGGGTCTTCGCTGGCAGCCTTTTTTGGATTATTGGCCATGCTGGGATTATTTGCCTATCTAGCTTCAGGAGGTATCCATAGTGAGGAACATCCTTCTTCTACTACTAGTGAATACGGAAGTCCTGGCCGGTCTTATGGAACCAGAAAGGAAACCTTGAAGAGTGGTACGAGTACCTTGATTGCACCGGAAGGTGAATTTCAGTTTCAAGTGACCTATGAGAAGGCGATTTCCCTGATTCCTGGTTTAAGTGAGGGGGATCAAGGTCGTACCTCTTCAACTTATCTGTCTCCGCAGGATGTGGTAGCTGTACTGGGCAAGGCTAGTGGTGGGGAAGAAACCTACCAAGAAGGTGGTGTCAGTCCTTTTATGACACAATTGGATTATCAGTCGGAAGGCTCTCCTTCTTCCGTAACAGTTTTACTTTCAAATATTGTTGGTGACCGTTTATCTTCTCTTGATTTTGAGAACCTAAACAGTGAGCGATTAGCCAATAAAAATGGCAGTTTGAACAGAGAGGATTTTGCCAATATTAAAATAGGAACCAGCTATTCAGATCTTGTGAATACCGTAGGAATTCCTAACCGTGTTTCTTGGTCGAGTATGATGAGTTCAGAGTCCTTCTTAATCTTTTACTACAAACTTTCTGATGCGCATTTAGTTACGATTCACTTTGGAAGCAATCGCACCATTAGTGAAATGACAGGCCTGAAGGATTCGGCTACAAGCACGTCGCCTTAGGTGTTCATCTCACTAGGATTGTGGTATAATATGGATACCTTTAATTGAAATGAATGGAGAATCTCATGACTGCACAAAAAATGTCTGCTCAAGAAATTATCGCTTTTATTGGAAATGCAGAAAAGAAAACAAATGTGAAAGTAACCTTTGAAGGGGAATTGGCAACGGCTGTTCCTGCTTCTGTTACCAAGCTTGGCAATGTTTTGTTCGGTGACTGGAAAGATATCGAGCCCCTTCTTGCCAACTTAACGGAGAACAAGGATTATGTGGTGGAACAAGATGGTCGGAATTCAGCTGTTCCCTTGCTTGATAAGCGCTATCTAAATGCGCGTATCGAACCGGGCGCTATTATCCGTGACCAAGTGACCATCGAAGACAATGCTGTCGTGATGATGGGGGCTGTGATCAATATCGGTGCTGAAATCGGTGCAGGAACCATGATTGATATGGGGGCTATCCTTGGTGGTCGTGCTACTGTTGGTAAAAACAGCCACATCGGTGCAGGTGCCGTTCTTGCGGGTGTCATTGAGCCAGCTTCTGCTGAGCCTGTTCGGATCGGTGATAATGTCTTGGTCGGTGCCAATGCAGTTGTGATTGAAGGGGTTCAAGTAGGAAACGGATCCGTCGTTGCCGCTGGCGCTATCGTTACTCAAGATGTTCCTGAAAATGTGGTTGTAGCTGGTGTCCCAGCTCGCATCATCAAGGAAATCGATGAAAAAACACAACAAAAAACAGCACTCGAAGACGCTTTGCGTAATTTGTAACATATTGATAGTAGAGGCCGCAAGGCCTCTATTCTAATAGAAAGAAGACAACTATGACATTGGACTTAATCAAAATCAGACGGGATTTGCACCAAATCCCTGAAATTGGCTTGGAAGAATTTGAAACCCAAGCCTACCTCTTAGAGCGAATCGCAGAGATCACAGCGGGCAAGGACTTTGTTGAGCAACGGACTTGGCGGACCGGGATCCTGGTTTATCTCCATGGGGCTGCACCTGAAAAAACTATCGGCTGGCGGACAGATATCGATGGTTTACCGATTGTGGAACAAACGGGCCTTGATTTTGCTTCCAAGCACGAAGGACGGATGCATGCTTGTGGTCACGATATGCACATGACGACAGCTCTTGGGCTTTTGGATCAACTGGTTCAAGTGCAACCAAAAAATAACCTGCTCTTTCTCTTCCAACCAGCTGAAGAAAACGAAGCTGGTGGGATGCTCATGTATAAGGACAATGCTTTTGGCGACTGGCTTCCTGATGAATTTTATGGTCTGCATGTGCGCCCTGATTTGAAGGTGGGGGACATTGCGACCAATACGGGTACCCTTTTTGCAGGGACCTGTGAAGTCAAGATCACCTTTACAGGAAAGGGAGGGCATGCGGCCTTTCCACATGAGGCCAATGACGCTCTTGTAGCGGCCTCTTACTTCATTACCCAAGTCCAATCGGTCGTGAGTCGAAATGTCGATCCGATTGAAGGTGCTGTGGTGACCTTTGGTTCCATGCATGCAGGGACAACCAATAATGTGATCGCTGAGACAGCCTTCCTTCATGGGACCATTCGGACCTTGACCATGGAGATGAATCTTTTGACTCAAAAACGGGTCAAAGCCATTGCAGAAGGAGTTGCAGCAGCCTTTGATGTGAAATTGGACCTGGAACTCAAGCAAGGAGGCTACCTGCCTGTGGAAAACCAACCAGAATTGGCCAAAGAACTCATGGACTTTTTCACAGCTGAGGAAGACGTGAACCTGATTGATATTCTGCCTGCGATGACAGGAGAAGACTTCGGCTTTCTCTTGAGCAAGGTCCCCGGTGTCATGTTCTGGTTGGGGATTGATACCCCTTATGCCTTGCACCATCCAAAGATGAGCCCCAATGAGGCCGCCCTTCCCTTTGCTGTGGAAAACATTGGTAAATTTTTGAAAATGAAGGCTAACCAATAAAGGATTGATTCAACTCCGTCTGGAGTTGGATTTTTTCTTTGTTGTATAAAAACTGTTCGGATGTTTCATAAAAAATGATACAATTAAAGCTATACAAAAGGAGTAGGGAATGAAGAAAATACTACGAAAAGAAACCATTGCAGCTATGAAAGCACTGCCGCAAACTATAAAAACTCAAGCAGATGAAGAGCTGACTCAGCGCCTCTTGGAGTTACCAGCTTTTCAGGAGGCAAAGACCCTTGCGACCTATCTGTCTTTTGGCCATGAAGTTTCCACAGCTGGCTTGATCCAAGCTGCTCTTCAACTTGGAAAACGCGTCTGTGTTCCCCGTACCTATCCACAAGGGCGGATGGAATTTGTGGAATACGATCCTGACATTTTAGAAAAGACACGCTTTGGTTTGTTGGAGCCCAATGAAAAAGGAAGGGTTGTGGAACAGTCAGAGATTGATCTGATCCATGTACCAGGCGTGGTCTTCCAGTCAAAAGGCTACCGAATTGGCTATGGTGGTGGCTATTATGATCGTTATTTAGCAGATTTTACTGGAAAAACGGTTAGTACGATTTATTCCATCCAGCAGAAGGAGTTCCAGCCAGATACGTTTGATCAGGCAGTTCAGGAGGTGCTAGTCTATGAAGTTGCTCTTTGATCGTCGTTATCCTGTGACCAGCATCTTATTGCTCGTCACAACGGCAGTCTTTCTTTCCATGTTTATCCGATTTGGAAGTGACTACCAAACGGGTGCTGCTGTTTACTATAGCGGTGGGATTATCGGAGAAGTTGTGGAAGCTGATCCAAGCCAGTTATGGCGAATCGTGACAGCTACATTTGTTCATATCGGCCTAGAACATTTTGTGCTCAATATGATCACCCTCTATTACTTGGGACGTCTGGCAGAAGATCTCTTTGGATCGAAGGCTTTCTTAGCTCTTTATCTCTTATCAGGAATGATGGGCAATGTTTTTGTTGCTATTTTTACGCCAGATGTGATTGCGGCAGGAGCTTCTACAGCCCTCTTTGGACTGTTTGGGACCATTGGTGCTTTGCGTTTTATTGTCCAAAGTCCCTATATTCGCCATTTGAGTCAGTCCTATACCAGCTTGATTGTGGTCAATTTGATCTTTAGCTTCATGCCAGGAATCAGTATGGCGGGGCACATCGGTGGTTTAGTAGCTGGGGTCATGTTGGCTTATGTCTTTCCAGTAAGAGGGGAAGCTCGTTTTATGAACCGAACCTATCAGATGAGTGCTGCCCTATCTTATCTCTTACTTTTGCTTTATTTCTTAGGTAAAATCTTGAATCTATTTTAAGAAGAGGCTAGGACAAAAGTCCTAGCCTCTTAATTGTTTTTGGATTGTCGAGCAAGACGCAGTGGTTGAGTGGGCTCTACTACGCTGATTTCATCAGCTTTTACAGCCCTACTCAACTGTGCGGAGGTGGGACGACGAAATCGAATTCTAACGAATTACCGATTTCTGTCCCACTCTCTTTTTTTCCTAAAAAATGTAGTGCAATCGTAAACTAACAGAAAATTGTTTGAAATCTCAATAAATATATATAATTTACATAGAAATGAGTTGATAGAAAGATAATTTAGGAAAAAATAGAATAAAAACAAGTCTGGTAAGCGTTTGCAAAAATAACTAAAAAGAGGTAGACTAGGAGTATAAAAAATCAGGAATAGTGCCTTTTTTAAAAGGGACATTCGAAAAGGAGATTTGCCATGAAGAAATGGTTGTTTAAACTTTCATTGGTAGCAATGACATTTTTGCTCCTACCAGTTCAAGCCGTTCAAGCCTGTTGTGGCTTTATCATTGGTCGGCAATTGACCAAGGATGGGACCACTCTCTTTGGTCGGACAGAAGACTACCCTTACTATCCAAATGGTGGCAAGCACAACAAGAATTATGTGGTTGTTGATGCAAAGAATTATAAGGAAGGGGATCAACTGGAAGACGAATCCAATGGTTTTACCTATCCACATGCTGCTAGTGAAATGAAATACACAGCGACTTATGACTCTGCTCGTGGAGATGGTAGTAACGGTGCTTTTGGTGAACACGGATTTAACGAAGCCGGTGTTTCTATGACCTCAACTGTTACAGCAATTCCAAACAAAAAAGTCTTGAAGACTGACCCGTTGACAGAAAACGGAATTCCAGAAGCTGCTATGTTGGACGTAGTGTTACCACGCGTTAAGTCTGCTCGTGAAGGGGTTGAATTCCTAGCTAAAGTCATTGAAGAAAAAGGATCGGCAGAAGGGAATGTTGTCGTTTTTGCAGACCAAAATGAAACTTGGTATATGGAAATTCTTTCTGGACACCAATATGTAGCGGTAAAAGTCCCAGAGGACAAATATGCAGTCTTTGCAAATACCTACTACCTTGGTCATGTGGATTTGAATGATAAGGAAAACGTGATCGCTTCGAAAGATGTCGAAAAGGTAGCTAAAGAATCTGGTAACTACAAGACAGACAAAGATGGGAACTTCCATATTGCTAAATCTTATGGACCAGAAAAATATGCTGAAGGAGACCGTTCACGTACTTACGCAGGAATCACTCTTTTGGATCCAAACTCAAAAGTGACTTATGAAGATGATGAATATGAACTCTTCCGCTCACCAACAGATCCAAACAAGAAATTTACTTTGGAAGATGCTTTTGCATTGCAACGCAACCGTTTTGAACACTTAAATGGTCGTTTTGTTCCAGATGATCAAATTGGTGTCAAGAAACAAGGGGATAATGGTAGCAACGATACTGTTCGGAAAGACCAATACAAGTATGCTTTAGGGAACGAAAACGTCATCGATGCCCATGTCTACCAAATCAATCCAAACCTTCCAAAATCATTTGGTGGAACTGTATGGCTCGGAATGGGACCTTCACGGAATACTCCTTATGTTCCATTCTATGGAAATGTAAAAGATACCTATAAAGCTTTCAAACCTCAAACTGCTACCTATGATCCGAATTCATGGTATTGGACAGTATGGCATATTGACCAGATGGCAATCAATAATCAAGACCTCTTTGGAAAATCGATTCAAAATCACTGGAAAGCTCTCGAAGAACAATTGATCATTGAACAGAAGGTTAGTGATAGCAAATATGCAGCCTTGAAAGCTGATGAAGCTGCAGCAAAAGCAGTTGAAGATAAAGTGACTGAGGATGCTTTAGCTCGGTCTGAACGTCTCTTCAAACAATTCAAGCAATATGAGTCTGAATTATCTGCAACTCTTAAAGAAGCAGGTCGTACAGATGATCCATACCGTGCATCTTTACCAGATGACTACAAGGATCCAACAGAATCAAGTACCGAGCCAAGCAAGGAAGAAACAAAGCCAAGCACAGAGTCAAGTACAGAACCAAGCAAGGAAGAAACGAAGCCAAGCAAAGAGTCAAGTACAGAACCAAGCAAGGAAGAAACGAAGCCAAGCACTGAGTCAAGTACAGAACCAAGCAAGGAAGAAACGAAGCCAAGCACCGAAGCAAGTACAGAACCGAGCAAGGAAGAAACGAAGCCAAGCACTGAAGCAAGTACAGAACCAAGCAAGGAAGAAACAACACCAAGTAATACAACTACTATTGTTCCTACAAATAGTAACAGTGTTAGTACCGTTGGTCGCCCAGTTTTACCAACAAATTCATATATTTTAGTAGACCAGGCAACAGGTATCGTCTTGCAAAACCCTGATTTTGCTCAAGGTGGCTATAGTCTTCTTGTTGAAGTTTTGAAAGATGTCAAAGAACTAGCTGGTAAAGATTACAAGGCATATAATATTCAATTATCGAACCAAAATAATCCTATACATCAAATTAGTCCAACGGTTGTGACCATTCCAGTCAATGGGCAAAAAGAAGTAGAAGCAGTTTATGGTATCGGTGAAAATGGTCAATTGGAATCCTTCCAATTCCAACTAAATGAAGAAAAGTCAGCCGTAACATTTACAACCTCTCATTTCTCAACTTATGGTGTAGTTTATAAATCTGCAGCAAAAATTGAAGAGAAGAAAGGTGAGAAAAAATTACCATCAACCGGACAAAGTATCTCAATCGCGACGATGGTAGGCGGAGTTCTTTTGACAGTTTTTGGATTTGGCTACTACATCGAAAAACGTAGAACCCATTAAACGATACAGTTTATAAGATACAACAAAAAAGGAAGTGAGAATGAAATCTCTCTTCCTTCTTTTTTAGTCTGCAGTTTGTTCAGATGCTTCTAATTTTTTTCCAAGGTCGATAATATATTGTTTGAGATCATCTTTGACTTGAGGGTGTTTCAAGGCATAGTCAATCGAAGTTTTCATGAAGCCGAATTTATCACCTACATCGTAGCGTTGGCCTTTAAATTCACGGGCAAAGACTCGTTGGGTTTTATTGAGGGTGTCGATCGCATCTGTCAATTGAATTTCATTGCCAGCACCTGGTTCTTGATTTGCAAGAATATCAAAGATTTCAGGAGTCAAGAGGTAGCGTCCGATAATAGCGAGATCACTTGGAGCGTCCTCTGGGTTTGGTTTTTCGACAAACGTTTCAACGCTATAAAGACCGTTAATGCCTTCGCCTTGAGGTGCGATCACACCGTAAGAAGAAACCTCTTCGTGAGGGACTTCCATCACAGCGATGGTTGACGCATGGGTTTCATCGTAGTCGTTCATCAATTGTTTGGTCAATGGCAAGGCATCATCATTAGTGATGTCCATGAGATCATCTCCCAACATAACGACAAAAGGCTCGTTTCCAACAAAGGCCTTGCCTTGAAGAACAGCGTCCCCTAAACCTCGAGGGTGACTTTGGCGGATGAAATGAAGATTGATCGCTGTTGTATCATTGACCAACTTGAGTAAGTCAGTCTTGCCTTTTTGCTCGAGATTGTATTCCAATTCGAAGTTAGAATCGAAATGGTCTTCGATCGAACGTTTGGCCTTCCCAGTTACGACAAGGATTTCCTCAATTCCAGATTTCAGAGCCTCTTCTACGATGAATTGGATCGTAGGTTTGTCAACGATTGGCAACATTTCCTTTGCCAAAGCTTTGGTAGCTGGGAGGAAGCGTGTCCCTAAACCAGCCGCAGGAATGACTGCTTTTCTAACTTTAGTCATATAGTTTCCTTTCTAAAAGGTAGGATTGATGTTAGGGTGGTTGACTTATTTCCACTCGTTCTCTTCTTTAAATTCATTGCTCATCATGTGGTGGATGGCTTCGCGGATATCTTTTCCTTCATAGATGACTTGGTAAATGGCTTGTGTAATCGGCATGTAGACATCCAATTCTTGGGCCAGCTCGTGGGCGACTTTGGTCGTAGAGATCCCTTCAATGATCATGCCCATGTTGGCTTCGATATCTTCCAATTTTTCCCCACGTCCGAGAGCATCCCCAGCTCGCCAGTTGCGAGAGTGAACAGAAGTTCCGGTAACGATCAAGTCACCGACCCCAGATAAACCACTATAGGTCAATGGGCTAGCTCCGAGCTTAACGCCAAGGCGCGTGATTTCAGCGAGACCGCGCGTGATGATGGCTGCTTTGGCATTGTCACCATAACCAAGACCGTGCAAAGCTCCAGCTCCGACTGCGATGATATTCTTCAAGGCTCCAGCAGTTTCCACTCCGATAACATCTGTATTGGTATAGAGACGGAAGTAGTGATTGCTAAAGAGTTCTTGAACATAGCGAGCAACTTCTAAATCTTTTGAGGCTGCTGTAATAAGGGTGATATCCCGTACGATGGTCTCCTCTGCATGACTCGGTCCAGAAACGACTACTACTTCACTGCGAAGAGAAGCAGGGATTTCTTCTTCGAGGATTTGAGAAATCCGATCGTGTGTACCAGGTTCTAGTCCCTTGGAAGCGTGCATGACTGTTACAGGGTGATCCAGTGTTTTAGCGACTTGTTTAGCGACCAAGCGGGTCACCTTTGTAGGAACGACAAAAAGGATAGCATCCACGCCGTCCAAAGCTGCTTTCAGATCGGTCGTAGCAGTAATCTCTTCGCTAATAACGATGTCTTTGAAATAGCGTTGATTGGTATGAGCGGTATTGATTTCATCGATTTGTTCTTGGATATTTCCCCAGAGACGGACTTCATGGCCGTTATCATTGAGGACTTGTGAAAGGGCTGTTCCCCATGAACCAGGACCCAATACTGCAACGGTTTGTTTTTCCATTGTATCTTCCATTTCTATGTCTATTTTTCAACAAGGCTAGGAAATCTAGCGCTTGCACCTTCGAAACGGCCGAATGTGTGCCTTGAAGGACGATTCTATTTTCCTCTCTATTTTAACATAATATAGGTAAAAAAACTTGTATGATCATCAATTGTTTTGTGAGGAAGGTGAGGGTGATAAATAAAATCTATCACGGTTTTAAAAAATACATATTAGACACTATCACTAATGGGTGGTAACATAAGTATTAGTAAAAATGAAGGAGGAATGAATATGTGCAGAACAATTGTTGGAGTATCCGCCAATCTCTGTCCGGTGGACCCGGAAGGGAAAAACCTTCATTCCTCTGTATCTAGTCAGTTTGCGGAAGGGATTCGTCAAGCAGGTGGACTTCCAATGGTCATCCCGATGGGGGATCCTTCCTTGGTTAAGGACTATGTTGAAACGATTGACAAATTGATCTTAAGTGGAGGCCAAAATGTCGATCCTAGTCTCTATGGCGAAGAAAAAACGATCGAGAGCGATGATTACAATATCGAACGTGACCAATTTGAGCTTGCCCTACTGAAGGAAGCAGTACGCCAAAACAAACCGGTTCTAGGAATTTGCCGTGGGGTTCAGTTGATCAATGTGGCTTTTGGAGGAACACTCAACCAAGAGATCGAAGGGCATTGGCAAGGACTTCCGTTTGGGACTTCCCATTCTATCCAGACTAAAAAAGGCAGTGTGGTAGAGCAGCTTTTTGGACAGGCCAGTCGGATTAATTCCGTGCACCGTCAAAGCATCAAGGATCTCGCGCCAAATTTCCGTGCGACTGCCTTTGATCCGCGCGATCACACCATCGAAGCGATTGAAGCGGTAGACGGCCATCGGATTATGGGCTTGCAGTGGCATCCAGAATACTTGGTCAATGAAGAAAAAGGAAATTTAGAACTCTTCCGTTATTTATTACAAGAATTATAAGAAAAGAGAGGTTGGACTTGAGCTGATCTCTTTTTTGTGTCTTAGAAAATATAGACAAAATGCTGGTAATAAAATGAAAAACAGGATAATCGTTAATAAAAAACAGGTCCACCTAGCAATGCTAGATGAAAACCTGTTTTAGAATTATTCGTGGCGCTTTTTAGCAACGAGCATGCTTCCAGCACCTGCCAAAGAAAGTCCTGCAGTTACTAGTCCAAGGCTAACTGTGTCACCTGTAGAAGGAAGGGTGTGTTTCTTCTCTTCCTTTGGTTGACTTCCAGAAGGTTTCTCTCCTTTTGGTTTGTCTGTTTTAGGTTTTTCTTTTGGTTTGTCTGTTGATGGAGGTGTTGGTGGAATGAGGTAGTTCACAACCGTTCCCTTATCTACTACAAGGTTAGGTGCAGCTTTCAATTCGTTAGCAGATACTGTAATAACATCCGTTAATAATTGGTAGCCAGCCGGTGCCACTAGCTCCTTAATGACATAATCTCTTGCTTCCAAACCAGTGAAAGATACAAGGCCATTGGCATCTGAAGTAGCAGTCGCTTGGCCTTCACCATATGGATTGGCTACTGGAGTCACGCCATCTGCTTCATAGAGACCAAATACTGCTCCTGCCAAGTCTTGACCTACTAGGTTTACTTTATGCAATTGAATGTTGTAGAGTTTTAATTTAGGTTTATCAACAGTCGGAGGAGTTGGTGGAATCGCAGTGAACGGTTTGTTAACGACATTTCCTTTATCCACTACACTGTTTGAAGCAACCAAATCACTAGCTGCTACAGTGATGACTTCATTTGAAAGTTGGTATCCTTCTGGTGCTGTGAGTTCTTTCACTACATAATCTCTTGCTTCAAGACCTGTAAAAGTAATCAGACCATTGGCATCAGAGGTAGCAGTTGCTTGACCTGCACCATAAGGGTTCGCTACAGGAGTCGTACCATCGGCTTCAAAGAGACCGAATACGGCACCAACAAGAGCTTTCCCTTCTTGGTTCACTTTGTGCAATTGGATGCTGTAGAGTTTCAATTCAGGTTTGTCAACAGTCGGTGGTGTTGGTGGAATTGAAGTGAACGGTTTGTTGACCACTGTTCCTTTGTCTACGACGAGGTTAGTCGCAGCTTTCAACTCGCTAGCAGAAACTTTAATCACATCTGCTGATAGCTGATAACCTTCTGGAGCAGTAAGTTCTTTCACCACATAATCTTTTGCTTCAAATCCTGTAAAAGTTACAAGACCATTTGCATCAGAAGTTGCGGTCGCTTGACCTGCACCATAAGGATTTGCTACAGGAGTAGTACCATCAGCTTCAAAGAGACCAAATACAGCACCTGCAAGAGCATTTCCTTCTTGGTTCACTTTGTACAATTGGATGCTGTAGAGTTTCAATTCAGGTTTGTCAACCGTCGGAGGAGTTGGTGGAATTGAAGTGGTTACCAATTTGTTAGTGAAGGAGGTCTTATCACCATATGTCACAGAAGCTTTGAGTGTATTGCTTGCATCATCTTTTGTGACAGTTACAGTCGCATCAATACTTCCTTCATCGTAGGTCATTCCTTTTGCTTTGCTTTCAGGAATGACTTCTTTAATCGTGTAGTGGAAGGTTTTTCCTGCGTCCTCTGATGAATATGAAATGTCATCAAAGGCTACCGTACCATCTGCAGCATTTTGTTTTGTTTGAAGAACTTTTCCGGTCTCATCCAACAATTGGAAATTGAATTCACCATTCTTCAATTCAGCACCTTCTAAAATCTTGCTCGCTGAAATTTTAGCTTTTGCTGGTTGAGGAGCCGTATAAGTATTTGAGAAGGTTTTATTTTCTGGATAAGCAACATCTGCTTTCAGGTTGTCGCCATCTTTTTTCACCGTAACAGTTACTTGTTTATCAGTCTTGTCATAGGTAATACCTGGGGTATTTCCAGCTACTTCCTTAACAGTGTAAGTATGTTCACCTTCTTCGGTGTACTCAATTGGTGCAAATGTTACTTTTCCGTTTTTGTTTGTAACAGTTTGAAGCTTAGTTGCACCCTCGTACAATTCAAAGCTGAATTCGCCATCTGTTAGATCACGACCGGTAAGAGTTTTATCAAGTTCGATGGTAGCTTTTGTTTCTTTTGGCTTATCTTTCGGATTTACAATTGTTTTCGTTACTGAATGATCAGCACCAAAATCTTCAACATTAACTACAGTATCAGCTTCTTTAATGATATGACCTGATGGGGCTTCAATTTCAGTTAAGATATATTTATCTTTTAAGAGTTTTCCAACAGCAATATTACCATTTTCGTCTGATTCAAACTCACCGATAACTTGATTATTCGCTTGACGAACAACTCTAAACTTAGCACCCTTAAGTGGTTGATTCGCATCATCTACTTTATGGATATTGATTGAGTAAACATAACCAACACCAGCACCACCAGCAATTTGAACTGCAGCACCATTTGTCACTTCTTTAACAACGACACCTTTACCTTTTAATGTAGCATCATTCTTTAATAATTCACCATCAACAGGGTCATAATTTAAACGTACTTTATAATTAATACGATACTGATCTTGATCTGTAATGTCACCTAAATCAATAACAAATGATTGACCATCTTCGCTAATTGTAATCTTATGCTGGTCTGTTACATCAACTCTATCAGAGAATACCCATTCACCGGTTTCATAAGAGAATTTACCTTTGATAACCTTAATGCTATCTTTTTCGTAAGAAGCATTTGTAAATTTCAAGTGGTCCTCAATCGTTACACCATTGATGTTTTGTTTTGTACGATTGACTGAAATAGTGTATTGGACCTCTCTTTTATCACCTTCATTAACCCAACTAGTCTTTGTTAAAAGTCTTGGGTTGCCGTCTCCAACCCCTTTAAAGGTAACCTTCCCGCCGATCTTGGTTTCCCCATTGACGGTTATTTCAATCGGAACTTCTCCTTTTTGTGGGTGTTTCTTGAAGTCAATCCGCGCATAGAAGAAGAAGGATCCCTGGGTATCTGAGTGTTTTTCGACATAGTCAGTGTAAGTCAATGACAATTTCTTATTGTCTTTGTCAACCGTTGAGTGGGCAATGACCTCATTCGTATTGACATCACGAATCTCAAAACTTTGCGACGTAATGATCAAAGCGTCTGGAACTGTAATGTCAGTTGTATCTCCTTTTTTGACATTCTTATCAGCCAAGTTGAAATCAGCATTGATACGGAATGTTGCCCATTGTCCTAATTCCCAATCAAGGTTGCCACCTTCATTATTGGTAACTTTGATATTTTTGATCGTATCGACCAATTTTCCGCTAACGGTCACTTCAGGAGTTTCTGCTGAAGTGCGATTTAGACCTAAAGCGAAAAGCATGGCCACTAAACAAAGGACAAATGAGAAAATTTTAATATTTCTATTCTTCATCTTATCTTCCCTTTTCATAAAAAATTAGTGCCTAGTTATCAATGCATGATTACTCTTAAGGATAGGAACGTTCAAATCCAATCTGTTGGTAATAAGAATTGAGTGCTGAGACACGACCTCCATAAAATAATTTTATAGGGTAAAATATTTTACTTTTAAAATTATTCCCTACACAGGGAATTATAGCAAAAATAATGAGTAGCTTCAAGTTAAAATTGATGAAATGAGGCAGGAATTACGAACTTTTAAGAGATTTTATCAACTTTTGTTCTCTTTCAGAAAATAACCACGAAAATGCCAACCGATTTACAAAAAAGAAGGACGAAAAAGTAAGTTTTTATTGAAAGAATACGAATAGTAGAATTGAAGAGACGCTAGGGCAAAGTGATGGTATAATAGAAGAGATAGAAACATTTTAGAATGAAAGAGGAATTATGATGACAAAAATTCGTGGATTTAAACTTGTATCAAGCTATACCAACCAGAACTTGCTACCAAAACGGGAAACAGCCCATGCAGCTGGCTACGACTTAAAGGTGGCAGAGCGCACGGTCATTGCACCAGGAGAAATCGTTCTTGTTCCAACTGGGGTCAAGGCCTATATGCAAGCGGGTGAAGTGCTCTATCTCTATGACCGTTCCTCTAACCCTCGCAAAAAAGGTCTGGTCTTGATCAACTCTGTGGGTGTCATTGATGGAGACTACTATGGCAATCCAGGAAACGAAGGCCATATCTTTGCTCAGATGAAAAACATTACCGACCAAGAAGTCGTTCTTGAAGTTGGCGAACGCGTGGTTCAGGCTGTCTTTGCACCTTTCTTGATTGCAGATGGAGATGAAGCAGATGGCGTGCGGACCGGTGGATTTGGGTCGACAGGGCACTAAGATGAAGATTATCTTTGTCCGTCATGGGGAGCCAGATTATAGTATGCTTGATAAACTTGAAGATCCGCAACTCTATAGTGGTTTTGGTCGTGATTTAGCACCATTGACAGGAAAAGGTCGCAGTCTGGCAAAAGAAGTTGCTAAAACTGCATGTTTTAGAAAGGCAGAGATTATTATTTCATCGTCTGTGACGAGGGCTTTAGAAACAGCACATTATATAGCAGTCGAAACAGGATTGGACTTATTTGTGGAGCCGTTTTTTCATGAGTGGCGTCCAGACTTAGATGGCACTAACTCTGATTTAACTAGTGTATTGGTAGCTCATGAATATTATCTAAAACATCAAGGAGCTTTATCTGAAGATTCTCCTTATCGCTATGAAACTGATCTAGAGATGCGTCATCGTTTTTTAAGAGCTTTGGAAAAATATAAAAATTATAAAACTATTATCATTGTAACTCACGGAATGCTCATGCGTCAGTTTGTGCCAAATGAGAAGATTGATTTTTGCCAAGTGATTGAGTGTGAGATAGAGATTTAGAAAGAGGTTTATCATCGCTAAGAAAAAAACGACTTTTATTTGTCAAAATTGTGCCTATAATTCACCCAAATACCTAGGGCGCTGTCCTAACTGTGGTTCTTGGTCTTCTTTTGTTGAGGAAGTTGAGGTCGCTGAGGTTAAGAATGCGCGTGTGTCCTTGACGGGTGAAAAGACCAAACCCATGAAATTAGCTGAGGTGACTTCTATCAATGTGCATCGAACTAAGACGGAGATGGAGGAGTTTAACCGAGTGCTTGGTGGCGGGGTTGTGCCAGGAAGTCTGGTCCTCATCGGTGGTGATCCAGGGATTGGGAAATCAACCCTGCTCCTTCAAGTATCAACCCAACTGTCTCAAGTGGGAACGGTTCTCTATGTCAGTGGAGAGGAGTCGGCCCAGCAGATCAAGTTACGGGCAGAGCGCTTGGGGGATATCGACAGTGAGTTTTATCTCTATGCTGAGACCAATATGCAGAGCGTGCGAGCAGAGGTTGAACGTATCCAACCTGATTTTCTGATCATTGACTCCATCCAGACCATTATGTCTCCTGAGATTTCAGGGGTCCAGGGATCGGTTTCTCAGGTGCGGGAAGTGACGGCAGAGCTCATGCAGTTGGCCAAAACCAATAACATCGCCATCTTCATCGTCGGGCACGTAACAAAGGAAGGAACCTTGGCAGGTCCTCGGATGCTGGAACATATGGTGGATACGGTCCTCTACTTTGAGGGCGAACGCCACCATACCTTCCGAATTCTGAGAGCAGTCAAGAACCGCTTTGGCTCCACCAATGAGATTGGGATCTTCGAGATGCAATCAGGTGGGCTGGTCGAAGTTCTTAATCCGAGTCAAGTTTTCCTAGAAGAGCGTTTAGACGGTGCGACTGGTTCGTCCATCGTAGTGACCATGGAAGGGACACGTCCAATTCTTGCTGAAGTGCAGGCCTTGGTGACACCGACCATGTTTGGAAATGCCAAGCGGACGACAACAGGGCTTGATTTTAACCGAGCTAGTCTCATCATGGCAGTGCTAGAAAAACGAGCGGGTTTGCTCCTTCAAAATCAGGATGCCTACCTCAAGTCTGCAGGTGGTGTCAAGTTGGATGAGCCAGCTATCGACCTAGCCGTAGCCGTAGCCATTGCTTCCAGCTACAAGGACAAGCCAACCAACCCGCAAGAGTGTTTCGTTGGAGAGTTGGGCTTGACCGGAGAAGTCCGCCGAGTCAATCGGATCGAACAACGGATCAATGAAGCTGCTAAGCTCGGTTTCACCAAGATTTATGTGCCTAAAAATTCTCTGACGGGGATCACGACACCATCGGGGATCCAGGTCATCGGTGTGACGACACTAAGTGAAGTCTTGAAGAAAGTATTTTAATAGAAGAAAAGAGGCTGGGACGAAAGTCCTAGCCTCTCAATTGTTTTTGGATTGTCGAACAAGACGCAGTGGTTGAGTGGGCTCTACTACGCTGATTTCATCAGCTTTTACAGCCCTACTCAACTGTGCGGAGGTGGGACGACGAAATCGAATTCTAACGAATTACCGATTTCTGTCCCACTCTCTTTTTTCAGATGTGACAGATGACGGGAGATCCTCTCTGACAGAAATAGGGAGATGTGGTAAAATAATAGATGATTTGAATTTCAAAGGAACAAAGGAGAGACCATGTCTTATTTTGATAATTTTTTAACAGCCAACCAAGCTTATGTAGCGTTGCATGGAGATCTCCGTCTTCCGATTAAGCCCAAAACACAAGTCGCCATCGTGACCTGTATGGATTCCCGCCTTCACGTGGCACCAGCACTGGGCCTGGCTCTTGGAGATGCCCATATTTTGCGGAATGCTGGAGGTCGCGTGACAGATGACATGATCCGCTCCTTGGTTATTTCCCAGCAGCAGATGGGAACCCGCGAAATTGTCGTCTTGCACCATACAGACTGTGGCGCACAAACCTTTGAAAACGAAGCTTTCCGGCAGCATCTAAAGAAAGAACTGGGAGTAGATGTGGGAGAGCGCGACTTCCTCCCCTTTCAAGACATTGAAGAGAGTGTCCGTGAAGATATGGAGCTTTTAAAAGCTTCCCCTTTGATTCCAGAGGATGTAGTGATTTCAGGAGCTGTGTATGATGTGGATACCGGATTGATCTCCGAAGTGAAATAAAATAGAAGAGTTCAAGAAAACAAAACGACTTTGTTTTCTTGAACTCTTTTTTATTGGCGTAAAAAAATTGAACCAAATAGGAAAAAATGTGACAATTTGGCACAAAATATTAAAAAATATGTGGTATAATATAACATTTTAACAAGAATATTACAATTAAATTTCAACAGATTGACTCTTGATGTCAATAATGTTACAATTTTATTTGTATCATGGAATCATGAAATATGAAAAAGGAGATCCTATAAATGAAGGATATTTTCAATAGACGCCAACGCTTTTCTTTACGAAAATATAGCATTGGGGTTTGTTCTGTTCTCTTAGGAACAGCGCTCTTTGCTGCAGGAGCTCAATCTGCGTCAGCGGATGAAGCAAAAGCAGCCTCTGAATCTGCGGGAACAGCAGCTTCAGAAGCAGCACAACCTGCTACAACAGAGTCAAGTCAATCAGAAGCACCAGCTGCTTCTAAGGCATACGGGGAAGGAGCATCAGTTCCAAAAATTGACCTTTCTGGGACTGCTGCTGCAACTTCAGAAACACCAGCTCCAGCAACTGAAAAAGCTGAAGTAGTTGAAACACCAGCTGCTACAGAAAACAAGGAAGCTAAAGCTGAAGAAGCTGCAAAACCAGCTAAAGCTGAAGAAGCTACAAAACCAGCTCCAAAAGCTGAAGCACCGAAAGCAACTACTACACCAGAAGCGAAAAAAGCTGATGAAAAGAACCAAGCGCACAGTGCTACGTCAGAAGCAGCAAAACCAGTTGCTTCTACAAGCACTGCAACTAGCGAAAGCTCAGAAGCAGCAAGCGCAAGTGAAGCTGCAGCAGTAGCCCTCAATCCTACAGTGCAGCCAGCTTCACTTCGTGCTACTGATGTTCATCCAGAAGATCAGGCAACAGCTGAAGTTCGTAGTGCAACGCTTGACCGCGCAGCAACTGATTTGACGAATGCTGGTGCTTTGGCAACAAGTCGTAGCCGTCGTGGACGTCGTGCTGCTACAGACCACAATAACGAGCCAGTTGCTGTAGCAACTTTCCTAAAAGACGGTGAAGTTGCTACACCTGAGATGACGGATCCAAATGGTGCAAGTGTTCGTTCACAAACAGTACCATCAGGATATGCTGCTAAAGAAGGCGATTGGTACACATACGCTATCTGGGATTTAACTGAATTCAACAAACGATATAGCAGAAATTATTATGCACGTGCATATAAGAGATTTGATGAATCTACAGATACAACAGTTGAATTACTAGATAAAGGTACTGGTAATGTACTAGAAACAAGAACTATTACTTCATCTAGTGGAGTTCAAAAATTCACTACTACTACATCTGCATCTAATAGTGAATTAACTTTCCAAGTTGATTATAAAGCAGGGATTGGTGATAAAGGTAAAGCAGCTCAACCATTTATTCAAAATGGTTATGAAGTTGGAAGTAGTATAACAAGACTAGTGGCACCAGGGCACCAACTTACACCGGCAGAACAAGCACTTTATAATGCGGTTTATAACGCTCGTACTACAACAGATATACTAAACGTTGTAGAACCAGCTTATAACGGTCGTACAATTACTGATTCAAATGCTAAAATACCAGAAACAATTAATAAAACAACTTACTATAAAGTAGTTGATAAAAACAACCCAACATTTAATGCAAATAAAACAGATAAAACTGTTCAAGATTATAAAGAAAATGGTAATGAAGTAGATTTAGCTAGATATACTCTTAAAGCTGAAGAAGGACAAAGCTTCACAGCATCTGGTGAACGTCAATTTGACGGATACAAACTGTACCAAACAGCTGACGCAAATGATAAATCAGGTTATGTAAGTCGTCCTTACAC
Organism: Streptococcus sp. 210928-DFI.4.42; assembly: GCF_020554365.1. Classification (NCBI taxonomy): domain Bacteria; kingdom Bacillati; phylum Bacillota; class Bacilli; order Lactobacillales; family Streptococcaceae; genus Streptococcus; species Streptococcus sp. 210928-DFI.4.42. The sequence goes on along the minus strand of NZ_JAJCHF010000014.1, from coordinate 20,570 downwards.
AGTTGGAACTAAATTCATGGATGCAGACCGTTATGGTATTAAACGTATTAAAGAAGTAGTTGGAGAAGACGGTTCAGTAGTAGTTCGTGTTTACTTATTAGATCCAAAACAACAAAGTAAACGTTCTGATGGTACATTAGACACAGATGGATACATGTTACTAGCAGAGACTAAGCCAATTAAACCAGGTGATTGGAATTCACAGGAATTAGCTGTTAAGAAAACACCTCTTTACACTATTCCACATACAGCAACTGATCCAAAAACAGGAGTAAAAACTGAATATCCAAATGGTAAGGAAATTGAATTTGATTTCTATAAAGGTTCTGACATGCCACCATATCACGCTGTATTTGTACCATTCTTAGGGGATAATATTGGATACAAGATAGATAATGCACAATTAGAACGTGGAATATACGGTAGTGGTATAAAAGTTGACTTAGCAAACTCGTTAACACCATATAAACAACCTGTTTACTACTATGTAAAACAAGAGCCAGTTGAAGTAACTCCAGAAGTTGAAAAACAACTTGAAGGACGTGTATTAGCAAATGGTGAGTTTACATTCAAACTCAAAGAAGTACAACCAAATAAATCGCTTCCAGCTCATGAAGAAACTGTAACTAACAAAGCTGACGGTAAAGCTACATTCAGCAAATTAACATTTAACAAAGTGGGAACTTACACTTACACAATCACTGAGACTCCAGGTTCAGATGCAAATGTTGAATACGATGCAATGACAGTTACGATGACTGTTACTGTAACTGAAAACGCTCAAGGTGATTTACAAGCTTCAGTTAAATACAGTGGTGAAGGTGGATTTGCCGCAAGTGCTGATGACAAAATCTTCAACAACTATGTTGTAGCACCAGTTAAGACTAAGTTTGACTTCAGTAAAAAATTAGCTGGACGTGAACTTAAAGATGGCGAATTCAAATTCGTTCTTAAAGATGAAAACGGACAAGAAGTTGAAACTGTTGCCAACAAAAAAGATGGAACTGTAACCTTTACAGAAATTTCATTTGACAACACTAAAGTAGGTACTCATACTTATACAGTAGAAGAAGTGATCCCTGCAACTAAAGAAGTAGGTATGACATATGACACGATGAAAGCAACCATCACTGTTGAAGTTGCTAAGAATGGTCATGCTCTTACAACTGTAACAAACGTTTCATCAACAGGTGGGGTAGATGCGAATGGTAATGCTACTGACGGTACTGCCGATAAAGAATTCAACAACAAGATCACTCCTCCGGAAACACCTGAGTTCCAACCAGAAAAATTCGTCCTTAACAAAGAAAAATTTGACCTAACAGGTACAAAATTAATGGACGATGACGATGAGCTTCAGGATGAGTACACAGAAACAAATGCAAATCCATATGCTGATCAAGTCAAGAACAATGAAGCAGAAAACATCAATACGAAGACTGTTGAGCGTGGTGATAAATTAGTTTACCAAGTATGGTTGGATACTAAGAACTTCACTGACAAAAACAACATCCAATCTGTTGGTATCTCTGATACTTACGATGCAGATAAATTAACTGTTAACGCTGCTGATATTAAAGCATACGATAGCGTAACAGGAGTTGATGTAACATCTAAATTTGATATTACAGTAGCTAACGGAGTCATTACAGCTACATCTAAAGCTTCTATGAACAAATCTTTAGGTGATGCTGATAACACTCAAGTTATCGACACAACTAAATTCGCATTTGGTCGCTACTACAAATTCGATATCCCAGCTACAGTTAAAGCGGATGTTCCTGGTGGGGTAGACATCGAAAATAAAGCTAACCAAATCGTTCACGTTTACAACCCAGTAAGCAAATCTGTAGAAACTCCAGAAAAACCAACTCAAAAACGTGTGAACAGTGTACCAATCACTGCGGAATTCAACTTCACAAAACGTTTGGAAGGTCGTGCGCTAACAGCTGGCGAATTTACATTCGCGTTGAAAGACAGCGACAATGTTGTGATTGCGACTGCAACCAACGATGCAGATGGTAAGATTAAATTCTCTCCAGTAGAGTACACAAATAAAGCTGGTGAAAAAGTCACTGCCCTTAAATACAAGAAGGGTCAAGAAGGTACGTACACTTACTCTGTAACAGAGGTGAAAGGTACAGACGCAACTGTCACTTACGATACAATGAAGGCAGAAGTAACTGTAACAGTATCTCACGACGGTACAGCTAAAGCATTGGTTGCTAACGTAACTGAACCAGCTGACAAAGAGTTCAACAATACAGTAACTCCTCCAACAGAACCTAAGTTCCAACCAGAGAAATACGTTGTTTCTAAAGAAAAATACGATATCACTGGTGACAAGCTCGTTGACGATGATAGAGAGTTGGCAGACAAGTACGCAGATACAAATGCGAACCCATATGCGGACGATGCATCAAACAACGAAGCAGAAAACTTGAATACCAAGACTGTTGAACGTGGTTCTAAATTGGTTTACCAAGTATGGTTGGATACAACTAAATTTGATGCAGCTAACAAGGGCAACATCCAAACAGTTGGTATCTCAGATAACTATGATGAAGCTAAATTAAATCTTAATAAAGCTGACATCAAAGCCTATGACTCTGTAACAGGCGCAGAAGTAACAGATAAATTCGATATTACTGTGAACAACGGTGTGATCACTGCTAACTTGAAAGCTGGCTTCACGAAGTCATTGGGTGATGCAGAAAATACACAAGTGATCGATACAACTAAATTCGCATTTGGACGTTACTACAAGTTCGATATTCCAACAACAGTGAAAGACGATGTGGTAGCTGGTGCAGATATCGAAAATACTGCGGCTCAAGTAGTGAACTACTACAACCCAACGACTAAGAAAGTTGAAAAACCTGAAAAACCAACTGAAAAACGTGTAAACAATGTTCCAATCTCAGTTGAATTCAACTTCACTAAGAAATTGGAAGGTCGCGACCTCAAAGCTGGCGAATTCACATTCGAGTTGAAAGATAGCGACAATGTTGTGATCGCAACGGCAACCAACGACGAAAGCGGTAACTTCAAGTTCACTCCAGTTGACTACACAAACAAAGCTGGTAAAACTGTCACTGCCCTTAAATACCAGAAGGGTCAAGAAGGTACGTACACTTACACTGTAACAGAGGTTAAGGGTACAGATTCAACTGTCACTTACGATGAAATGGCTGCAGTTGTCACTGTTAAAGTCAGTCATGATGGTACAGCGAAAGCCTTGATCACAAACGTGACAGATCCTGCCGATAAAGAATTCAACAACAAGGTAACTCCTCCAACAGAACCTAAGTTCCAACCAGAGAAATACGTTGTTTCTAAAGCGAAATTCGATATTACAGGTACGAAGCTCGTTGATGACGATTCTGAATTGACAGATAAATATGGTGAAACAAATACAAACCCATATGTCGATGGAACTTCAAACAACGAAGATGAAAACTTGAATACTAAGACAGTTGAACGTGGATCTAAACTTTACTACCAAGTATGGTTGGATACAACTAAGTTTGACGCAAACAACAAAGATAACATCCAAACAGTAGGTATCACAGATAACTACGACAAGGATAAATTGACTGTTAATGCTTCAGATATCAAGGTTTACGATTCAGTTACTGGTGCGGATGTTACGACTAAATTCGATATCGCTGATAACAATGGTGTTCTGATAGCTAACCTTAAGGATGGCTTCACTAAGTCACTTGGCGACGCTGAAAATACACAAATCATTGATACTACTAAGTTCGAATTTGGACGCTACTATAAATTTGATATTCCAGCAACAGTGAAAGACGATGTCGCAGCTGGTGCAGATATTGAAAACAAAGCAGCACAAGTCGTTAACTACTACAACCCAGTAAGCAAGACAGTTGAAAAACCAAACAAACCAACTGAAAAACGTGTCAACAGTGTTCCAATCTCAGTAGAATTCAACTTCACTAAGAAATTGGAAGGTCGCGACCTTAAAGCTGGCGAATTCACATTCGAGTTGAAAGACAGCGACAATGTTGTGATTGCGACTGCAACCAACGACAAAGCTGGTAAGATCAAGTTTGCTCCAGTGGATTACACCAATAAAGCTGGTGAAACTGTCACTGCCCTTAAATACCAGAAGGGTCAAGAAGGTACCTACAAGTACACAGTAGAAGAAGTTAAAGGCTCAGACGCAACCGTTACATACGATACAATGAAAGCTGTCGTTACAGTTGAAGTTCGTCATGATGGTACAGCCAAAGCCTTGATCACAAACGTGACAGATCCTGCCGATAAAGAGTTCAACAATACTGTTCGTCCTCCAGAAGAACCTAAGTTCCAACCAGAGAAATACGTTGTTTCTGAAGAGAAATTCGATATCACTGGTGACAAGCTCGTTGATGATGATAAAGAGTTAGCAGACAAGTACGCAGATACAAATGCGAACCCATATGCGGACGATGCATCAAACAACGAAAAAGAAAACTTGAATACCAAGACTGTGAAACGTGGCGACAAGTTGGTTTACCAAGTATGGTTGGATACAACTAAATTCGACGCAGCTAACAAGGACAACATCCAATCAGTAGGTATCTCAGATGACTACGATGAAACTAAGTTGGATCTTGATTCTACTAAGATCAAAGCTTACGATTCAGTAACAGGTGATGATGTAACAGCTAAATTCGATATCGCTGTGAACAACGGTGTGATCACTGCAACTCTTAAAGATGGCTTTACGAAGTCACTTGGCGATGCGGAAAACACTCAAGTGATCGATACAACTAAGTTCGCCTTCGGACGTTACTACAAATTTGATATTCCAACAACAGTTAAACAAACAGTTAAAGCTGGTGTAGATATCGAAAATACTGCGGCTCAAGTTGTAAACTACTACAACCCAACAACTAAGAAAGTTGAAAAACCAAGCAAACCAACTGAAAAACGTGTAAACAACGTTCCAGTTGAAGTAGAATTCAACTTCACTAAACGCTTGGAAGGCCGTGAACTGAAAGCCAACGAATTCAGCTTCGTTCTTAAAGATTCAACTGGTAAAGAAGTTGAAACTGTAAGCAATGATGCATCTGGTAACGTTAAGTTCAAAGCTCTTGAATTCAAGAAGGGTGACGAAGGTGTTCACAACTACACTGTAGAAGAAGTTAAAGGTTCAGACGCAACCGTTACATACGACACAATGAAAGCGAATGTAACAGTCACTGTATCACACGACGGAACAGCTAAAGTTCTGATCGCGACTGTAGGCGACATTGCGGATAAAGAATTTAACAACCGTGTAACTCCTCCAGAAGAACCTAAGTTCCAACCAGAGAAATACGTTGTTTCTGAAGAGAAATTCGATATCACTGGTGACAAGCTCGTTGATGATGATAAAGAGTTGGCAGACAAGTATGCAGATACAAATGCAAATCCATATGCTGACAAAGATACCAACAACGAAGCAGAAAACATCAATACCAAGACTGTTAACCGTGGAGATAAGTTGGTTTACCAAGTATGGTTGGATACAACTAAATTCTCAGCAACTAACAAAGAAAACATCCAATCTGTAGGAATCTCAGATGACTACGATGAAGCGAAGTTGGAACTTGATTCAACTAAGATCAAAGCTTACGATTCAATAACAGGTGATGATGTAACAGCTAAATTTGATATTACAGTTAATAACGGAGTAATCACAGCAACTCTTAAAGCTGGCTTCACTAAGTCACTTGGCGACGCAGAAAACACTCAAATCATTGACACGACTAAATTCGAATTCGGACGTTACTACAAGTTCGACATCCCAACAACAGTGAAAGCTGATGTACCTGGTGGTGCAGACATCGAAAATACTGCGGCTCAAGTAGTTAACTACTACAACCCAGTAAGCAAGACTGTTGAAAAACCAAACAAACCAACTGAAAAACGTGTAAACAACGTTCCAGTTGAAGTGGAATTCAACTTCACGAAACGTTTGGAAGGCCGTGAGCTTAAAGCTAACGAATTCAGCTTCGTGCTTAAAGATTCAGAAGGTAATACTCTTGAAACTGTAAGCAATGATGCGGCTGGTAATGTTAAATTCTCAGCTATGGAATTCAAGAAAGGTCAAGAAGGCGTACACAACTACACAGTAGAAGAAGTTAAAGGAAGCGACGCAACCGTTACATACGACACTATGAAAGCGAATGTGACAGTCACAGTAAAACACGATGGAACAGCTAAGATTCTCGTAGCGACTGTAGGCGACATTGCGGATAAAGAATTTAACAACCGTGTAACACCTCCTGAAACTCCAGAATTCAATCCAGAAAAATATGTTCTAAACGAAAAAGAATTTGATTTGACTGGAACTTCATTATTAGATGATGATAAAGAGTTGGCAGACAAGTACGCAGATACCAATGCGAACCCATATGCGGACGATGCATCTAATAACGAAGCAGCGAATATCAACACTAAATCAGTTAGACCAGGTCAAAAACTTGTTTACCAAGTATGGTTGGATACAACTAAATTTGACGCAAACAACAAAGACCATATCCAATCAGTAGGAATCTCAGATGACTACGATGAGGCTAAAGTTGATGTTGATGGTTCATCAATCAAAGCTTATGATGGTAAGACTGGTGCGGATGTAACAGCTAAATTCGATATCACTGTGAACAACGGTGTGATTACTGCAACCCTTAAAGATGGCTTCACTAAGTCACTTGGCGATGCGGAAAACACACAAGTCATCGACACAACTAAATTCGAATTCGGACGTTACTACAAGTTTGATATCCCAGCTACAGTGAAAGCTGACGTTAAAGGCGGAGTAGACATCGAAAATACTGCGGCTCAAGTAGTGAACTACTACAACCCAACTACTAAGAAAGTTGAAAAACCTGAAAAACCAACTGAAAAACGTGTCAACAGCGTACCAGTATCAGTAGAATTCAAATTCACGAAACGTTTGGAAGGCCGTGAGCTTAAAGCCAACGAATTCAGCTTCGTTCTTAAAGATTCAGAAGGTAAGACTCTTGAAACTGTAAGCAACGATGCATCTGGTAACGTTAAGTTCAAAGCTCTTGAATTCAAGAAAGGTCAAGAAGGCGTACACAACTACACAGTAGAAGAAGTTAAAGGAACAGACGCAACCGTTACATACGATACCATGAAAGCGAATGTGACAGTCACAGTGAAACACGATGGTACAGCTAAAGTACTTATCGCGACTGTAGGCGACATTGCGGACAAAGAATTTAACAACAAGGTGACTCCTCCAGAAACTCCAGAGTTCAACCCAGAGAAATACATCTTGAACGCTGAGAAATTCGACCTTACTGGTAAATCACTTCTTGATGATGATAAAGAATTGGCAGACAAGGTTGCGGAAACAAACGCAAATCCTTACGCTGATAAGGCTGACAATAATGAAGCAGCAAACATCAATACTAAGACTGTGAAACGTGGCGATAAGGTTGTTTACCAAGTATGGTTGGATACAACTAAGTTCACTGAAGCGCACAACATCCAATCTGTTGGTGTTACTGATGACTACGAAGAAGACAAACTTGACATCAATGTTGCAAACATCAAAGCTTACGACTCTGTAACAGGCGAAGATGTGACTGCTAAATTTGATATCAAGGTTGAAAACGGTGTGATCTCTGCAACTTCTAAAGCGGACTTGACTAAGTCACTTGGAGACGCAGAAAATACTCCAGTGATCGACACAACTAAGTTTGCGTTTGGACGTTACTACAAGTTCGACATCCCAGCAACAGTGAAAGATACTGTTAAGGGTGGTGCGGATATTGAAAACACTGCAGCTCAAATCGTTCACCAATACGATCCAACAAGCAAGACAGTGAAGAAACCAAACAAACCAACTGAAAAACGTGTTGTGAACATCCCTGTTTCAGTAGAATTCAACTTCACGAAACGTTTGGAAGGCCGTGAGCTTAAAGCTAACGAATTCAGCTTTGTTCTTAAGGATAAAGATGGTAAGACTCTTGAAACTGTGAAGAACGATGCATCTGGTAACGTTAAGTTCTCAGCTCTTGAATTCAAGAAAGGTCAAGAAGGAACTTACAACTACACTGTAGAAGAAGTCAAAGGAACTGATACAACCGTTACTTATGACACTATGAAAGCAGTTGTAACAGTTGAAGTTTCTCATGATGGAACAGCGAAAGCTCTCCTTACTAAGGTAACGGATCCATCAGACAAAGAATTCAATAACACTGTTCGTCCACCTGAAACTCCAGAATTCAACCCAGAGAAATACATCCTGAACGAATCTAAATTCGATCTTACAGGTGTGAAACTTCTCGACGATGATAAAGAGTTGAAGGATAAAGTTGCGGAAACAAACGCAAATCCTTACGTTGATAAGACTGATAACAACGAAGCTCAAAATATCAATACCAAGACACTCAAGAAGGGTGATAAAGTATACTACCAAGTATGGTTGGATACAACTAAATTCACTGAAGCACACAATATTCAATCTGTTGGTGTTACAGATAAATATGACAGTGCAAACTTGAATGTCAACGGAGCTGATATTAAGGCATACGACTCTGTAACAGGAGAAGATGTAACAGCTAAGTTTGATATCAAGGTTGAAAACGGTGTGATTACTGCAACTTCTAAAGCAGAATTGACTAAGTCACTTGGAGACGCAGAAAATACACAAGTTATCGACACAACTAAGTTGGCCTTCGGACGTTACTACAAGTTTGAAATCCCTGCAGAAATTAAACAATCTGCTCAAGAGGGTGTGGATATCGAAAATACAGCTTCACAAATCGTACACCAATACGATCCAACTAAGAAGTCTGTAGAAAAACCAGAAAAACCAACTGAAAAACGTGTAGTAAACATTCCAGTTAAGGTTCAATTCCAATTTACTAAGAAATTGGAAGGTCGTGAGTTGAAGGCTGGTGAATTCAGCTTCGTTCTTAAGGACGAAAAAGGAAATGTGATCGAAACCGTAACCAATGATGCGGCTGGTAAGATCCAATTCTCAGCACTTGAATTCAAGCGTGGTGAAGAAGGAACTCATCTCTACCATGTAGAAGAAATCCGTGGCACAGATTCTAGCGTTGAATACGATAAGATGGTTGCTACTGTTGGTATCGTGGTGAATAAAGCAGGTAAGGTATTAGTAGCTACTACTAAGCTGCCAGAAGATACAGAGTTCAACAACACTGTTATTCCGCCAACACCGCCAACACCACCAACACCACCAACACCACCAACACCGCCAACACCGCCAACACCGCCAACACCGCCAATACCGCCAACACCGCCAACACCGCCAACACCGCCAACACCTACAACTCCTCCAGCTCCAGCACTTCCTGAAACTGGTGAAGAACAATCAGCGTCTGCTGCATTGTTAGGTGCTGCACTTGGTATGGTTGGCCTTGCGGGACTTGCAAAACGCAAAAAACGCGAAGACTAAAATTGAGGTGACATCAGCAAACTTGTTGATGAGGTGACAATTTTAGATCCAACAGGAAGAGGCTTTGCTCGAAAGAGCAAGGCCTCTTTGTTTGTTGTTGGAAACTTATAAAAAATGGTATATATTATGAAATATTTCAGAAATTATTCCATTAGTCATTTCATTCTGTTACTAGTTTCAGCCGATTTTTGTTGACTTAAAATATGGAAAACAGTATACTAGTAAAGTAATTTGATCTTTCAAACTGCCGGCAACAAGGGGAATGAATCCACTTTGAATTGGGATACAGTAGGGTTTGGAGTGGTAGTACTTCACACCCTTATTGTCGTCGGTTAGCCTATTAAGACCAGACTTGTGAAACAAACACAGGTTTCTTTTTTGCATATTTATAATAGATTATAGAACCCTCCTGCTCCATATAATCAGGAGGGTTCCGTTTTATTTTTAAAAAGCTGGTGATCCAAGAAATATTGTGAATTTCCTATAGGTTCTCCTCCATATTTGTGATACAATTAAACTACTATTATCGAAGGGAGAAACTATGATTAATTCAATTGTTTCACAAGGTTTGATTTGGGCCATTTTAGGGTTAGGAATCTTTATGACGTTCCGAATTCTAGATTTTCCAGATATGACGACAGAAGGTTCTTTCCCGCTTGGAGGAGCGGTGGCGGTAACCTTGATTACCAAAGGGGTCAATCCACTCCTTGCGACGCTGGCTGCTATTGGAGCAGGGTGCTTGGCAGGACTTGCGACGGGTCTTCTCTACACAAAAGGAAGAATCCCGACACTCTTGTCAGGGATCCTCGTGATGACGTCTTGTAACTCGGTTATTCTCTTTGTCATGCAGCGGGCTAATTTGGGACTTCTGGGCTATAAAAAAATTCAGGAATTTCTTCCTTTTGCTAGTGGGTTCAATGAGATTCTGATTGGCTTGATTTTCGTAACGCTTGTGATCCTTGGTTTGATCTTCTTCTTGGATACACGCTTGGGTCAAGCCTATATTGCGACAGGGGACAATCCGGATATGGCCAAGAGCTTTGGGATCAACACCGACCGGATGGAATTGATGGGCTTGGTCATTTCAAATGGGATTATTGCTCTTTCTGGTGCACTGATGGCCCAGCAAGAAGGCTATGCGGATGCTTCACGTGGGATTGGTGTCATTGTTATTGGGCTTGCCAGCCTCATTATTGGAGAGGTGCTCTTTTCAAATGTCACTTTGACAGAGCGCTTGCTCAGTATTGCGATCGGATCGATCGCCTACCAATTTTTGATTTGGGCCGTGATTGCGCTTGGCATCAATACCAGCTATATTCGAATCTTCAGTGCCTTGATCTTGGCTATCTGCCTGATGATTCCAACCTTTAAGGGAAAAATCATGAAAGGAGCGAAACTCAGTAAATGACAGCAATTGTAGAATTAAAAAATGTAACCAAAGCCGTAAGCAATGGGATGAACGAAGAAAAAGTCATTCTAGATGATGTTTCCTTGGAAATTCGAGAGCATGATTTTATCACGATTTTGGGGGGGAATGGAGCTGGAAAATCAACCCTCTTTAATACCATTGCTGGGACGCTTCCAGTTAGTAGCGGGAAGATTTATATTCTAGGGGAAGATGTAACCAACTATTCTCCTGAAAAGAGAGCCAAATACTTATCGCGGGTCTTTCAAGATCCTAAAATGGGCACAGCGCCTCGTATGACAGTAGCAGAAAACCTCTTGGTAGCGAAGTTTCGTGGAGAAAAACGTGGCTTGATTCCGCGTCACCTGGCCAGCTATAAAGAAGAGTTTCAAACAGTCCTTGCTAAGATCGGTAATGGCTTGGAAAATCATATCGATACAGCCGTTGAGTTTCTATCAGGGGGGCAACGACAAGCCTTGAGTCTGTTGATGGCGACACTGAAACGTCCAGAACTCTTGCTTCTAGACGAACACACTGCAGCCTTGGATCCAAAAACCAGTCAGGCGCTCATGACCTTGACCGATGAGTTTGTGAAACAAGATGCCCTCACAGCTCTTATGATCACTCACCATATGGAAGATGCTTTGAAATATGGAAATCGCTTGATCGTCATGAAAGACGGGCACATCGTCCAAGACCTCAACCAAGAAGAAAAAGCCCAAATGACCATCGCAGATTACTATCAATTGTTTGAGAAAGAATAAGATACAAAGGGCGTAGCGGATACAGTCAAAATAGGGAATTCGACGCAGAATCTTCAGATTCTAGGAGAATTCATCTTTTTGACACAATCCGCAGCCCGTGTTCAATTCGTGTAACGGCAAGTACTATGGTACCTTGCCTACACGACTCACTAACTCCTCAGGTGGATGGTATCGATCCACCTTCGTCCTGTCGCATTTCGCTAAGATACAAAGGGCGTAGCGGATAAAGTGAAAATAGGGAGTAGGACAGAAGCGACATCACTTAGGTGGTTTGATGTAGAAGTAGTTTGTCTGCATGCTAGAGAGTGGGACAGAAATCGGTAATTCGTTAGAATTCGATTTCGTCGTCCCACCTCCGCACAGTTGAGTAGGGCTGTAAAAGCTGATGAAATCAGCGTAGTAGAGCCCACTCAACCACTGCGTCTTGCTCGACAATCCAAAAATAATTGAGAGGCTAGGACTTTTTCCCATCCTCTTTTCTTTTTCTTAAATCATCTATAAAACCGCATAAAAATTGGAACTAGTTTCAGTTGAAATCGCTTGCAATTACTTAGGTAGCTGAGTATAATATAGTTAGAAAGATAAAGAAGGGATTGATACCAATGCCTTATCGATTTAAAATTTAGGTTACTTCGTTTTAGGCCTGTTTTGCTGATATCTGTTCATGCTCTTATCGTAAAAGAGCAGTCATGTCGTGTGTGTCGGATCGGTTGGACGGTCGGGCAAACCTGCTTAGTTTGTCCGGAGACATAAGAAAACGTGGAAATAGTAGGTAGAAGCTTTTTGTAAAGGTTTTCAAACTTCGATGCGTCCAGTCGAAAACTAATCATTTGGATTTAGGATAGCAAAGAAAACCTCTGGTATTTTACACAAATACTATTAAATGAAATCAACATCATAAACATTGTTTTGTTAGCCAAAAGGTTAATTGCACCAAGTCAGTGAAGCAGACCAGGCCTCTAGTCCCGTAAGACTGGAGGCCATTTTTATAAAATACTCAGGAGGAGGTGAGAGTATGGGATTGTCGTATGCACAAGAATATAGTTGTCGGGACCATTTTCGGCAAAGAGCTTTTGAGCGCTTTGGCGTAGATGATCAGCACTTGAATAAGTGGATCAACCAACACCTCTCCTCCCTCTCTCCTTATGATAGTAATGTGGTTCAACCCGCCAACACAGAAGCCTATGTAGCCAGTGATGGCGTCATCTTTGTTTGCAATATCAAAAGTCGGGAGTTCATCACTTGCTTTAAGGCGGTTAATTACCAAGAATCTAAGGAAGAAGAGGAAGCCTATACGGACATTCACGAAAACAATGTCGCTTCCTTCAAAAAAGATGTGAACCACCTAGTCAATCGCTACCGACTCAAGGAAGCCAAAGAGCTGTTTGAAAACATTGGGGAGGACTTGGATGATTTTTATCGCCTTTCCCAAGCGGTCAAAAACGGCCAATTGAGCGAACGAAATAGTCAGCGCCTAGAGGAATTGCTAAGCAAATTCCATGTGATCAAGGCAGCCATGCGGATCATTGAAAATAAACGGGGAGATTATCATTTTTAGGGTCTTTTCCCCCTAAAAATAGGCGCCTAGAAGTCCTCTCATCTACTTTAGATGAGAGGACTTTTTTGCCGTGGAATGCTTTTTGAAAAAAAGAGAAAAAAATTGTATAATAAAGTGGATATGCAAATATTTGCAAAGCTGTAATTCGACTTGGGCGACCAAGGACCGTAAGTATTAAAATAATCACACTAAAGGAGACAACAGTGAGTAGTATTAAATTAGTCACTCTTGGCGGTGTTCGAGAAAATGGAAAAAACCTCTACGTTGCCGAAGTGAACGATTCGATTTTTGTCTTGGATGCAGGTTTGAAGTATCCAGAAAATGAGCAACTTGGGGTGGATGTCGTCATCCCCAACATGGATTATCTATTTGAAAATAAGGACCGCATTGCGGGTGTTTTCTTGACCCACGGTCATGCGGATGCCATTGGGGCTTTGCCTTATCTTTTGGCGGAAGCGAAAGTCCCTGTATTCGGGACAGAGTTGACTATTGAGTTGGCTAAACTCTTTGTGAAAAGCAATGACAGTGTGAAGAAATTCAACGACTTCCATGTTATTGATCAAAATTCTGAGATTGATTTTGGTGATGCCGTCGTCTCTTTCTTTCAAACAACCCACTCCATCCCTGAAAGTATCGGGATTGTGATTGGCACTCCTGAGGGCAATATCGTCTATACAGGAGACTTTAAATTTGACCAAACTGCCAGCGAGTCCTACGCGACAGACTTTGCTCGCCTAGCTGAGATTGGACGTGAAGGCGTACTTGCTCTCTTGAGTGACTCGGCCAATGCGGATAGTAACATTCAAGTTGCCAGTGAGCAAGAAGTAGGTGATGCCATCTTAGATACGATCGCAGACTGGGATGGTCGTGTCATCGTGGCGGCGGTAGCCAGCAACCTTTCTCGGATCCAGCAGGTCTTTGACGCTGCAGCTGAAACTGGCCGTCGGGTGGTCTTGACAGGGTTCGATGTGGAAAACATCGTCCGCACAGCTATTCGCTTGAACAAATTGTCTCTTGCCAACGAAAAACTCTTGATCAAGCCAAAAGAAATGAGCCGTTTCGAGGATCATGAATTGATCATTTTGGAAACAGGCCGGATGGGTGAGCCGATCAACGGCTTGCGCAAGATGTCGATTGGTCGTCACCGCTATGTGGAAATCAAAGATGGAGACTTGGTCTACATCGTTACAACGCCATCTATTGCTAAAGAAGCTGTGGTGGCTCGTGTGGAAAACATGGTCTACCAAGCAGGTGGGATTGTCAAATTGATCACATCAAGCTTGCGTGTATCTGGTCACGGAAACGCACGGGACTTGCAGTTGATGATCAACCTTCTTCGTCCTAAATACCTCTTCCCGATCCAAGGGGAATACCGCGAATTGGATGCCCATGCACGAGTAGCGATGGAAGTCGGTATCTTGCCTGAAAATATCTTTATTCCAAAACGCGGAACTGTGATGGAGTACGAAAAGGGGGACTTCGTCCCTGCCGGTAGCGTCTCAGCTGGAGATGTCATGATCGATGGAAATGCCATTGGTGATGTGGGCAATATCGTCCTTCGTGACCGCAAGGTCTTGTCAGAAGACGGGATCTTTATCGTGGCGCTCACCGTGAATCGCAAAGAGAAGAAAATTATTTCCAAAGCGCGCGTGCACACCCGTGGTTTTGTCTATGTCAAGAAGAGTCGGGATATTCTTCGTGAAAGTTGCGAATTGGTCAACCAAAGCGTTGAAGACTATTTGGCACAAGACAGCTTTGACTGGGGTGAGTTAAAAGGCTTGGTACGCGACAACTTGTCTAAGTTCTTATTTGAACAAACCAAACGCCGTCCAGCCATCCTACCAGTTGTGATGGAAGTAAAATAATAGTAGAAAACGAAACGCTTGGCGGCCCGAGGCTTGCCGAGTGTTTTTAACAGTAGAAAGAGGAAATCAAATGGCAGTTATGCAGATTGAGTATTATTCAGAAGCCTTGAAGATGGAGTGGGGCGTGTCCGTCCTTTATCCCGATGCATCGCGCGTGGAAGATCCAGCGGATACGGATATTCCGGTCCTTTATCTCTTGCACGGGATGAATGGCAACCACCACTCTTGGTTGAAGCGGACTAATGTGGAGCGCATTTTGCGAAATACCAATCTGATCGTGGTCCTGCCTAATACCAATAATGGTTTTTACACAGATACCCAGTATGGCTACAACTATTACACAGCTATTGCGGAGGAATTGCCAGAGACTCTTTCTCGCTTCTTCCCTAATATGACCAAGAAACGGGAGAAAACCTTTATTGCTGGCCTATCCATGGGTGGCTATGGATCGATGCTCTTGGCTCTCAAGACGAATCGTTTCTCCCATGCGGCTAGTTTTTCCGGTGCTCTGAGTTTCCACGATCGGGACTTTGAAAACAATGACTTGGAACAACCAGCTTTTTGGAAGGGGATCTTTGGAGAGATTGAGGATTGGACGACCAGTCCCTATTCGCTAGAGACTGCTGCCAAGAAGTTTTCAGATAAGAAGACCAAACTCTGGATCTGGTGTGGGGAGCAGGATTTCCTCTATGAGGCCAATAATTTTGAAGTCAAGGAACTAGAAAAGTTAGGTTTGGATGTCACCTATACCCACAGCCCAGGTAAGCACGAATGGTTCTACTGGGAACGTGAGTTGGAGCACTTTTTACAAACCCTGCCAATTGACTTTGAATTGGAAGAAAGACTAAACTAAGATACAAATAGATTGGATATCAGTCAGAGCAGTTGTTCTGACTTTTTTTCATATATAGGAAGAAAAGCTAGAAAGCTCACTTATTCATTTCAGTCCTGCTTTCTTTGTGGTATAATAGGAACGATTGAAAAATGAGCTAGAAATAGCGAACAAGACAAGAGGAGAGAAACATGGCAAAAGATATTCGTGTGCGTTATGCACCAAGTCCAACCGGACTACTACACATCGGAAATGCTCGGACAGCATTGTTTAACTACTTGTATGCACGCCACCATGGTGGAACATTTATCATCCGTATCGAAGATACGGACCGTAAGCGCCACGTAGAAGACGGCGAACGTTCACAGCTGGAAAACCTGCGTTGGTTGGGCATGGACTGGGATGAAAGTCCTGAGACGCATGAAAATTACCGCCAGTCTGAACGTTTGGAACTCTATCAAAAATACATCGACCAACTCTTGGCTGAAGGAAAAGCCTACAAGTCTTATGTGACAGAAGAAGAGTTGGCAGCTGAACGTGAACGCCAAGAAGCAGCAGGTGAAACACCTCGCTACATCAACGAATACCTTGGGATGAGCGAAGAAGAAAAAGCAGCTTATATCGCAGAACGTGAAGCAGCGGGTGTGATTCCAACGGTTCGTTTGGCAGTGAATGAGTCTGGTATCTACAAGTGGCATGATATGGTCAAAGGCGATATCGAGTTTGAAGGTGGTAATATCGGTGGGGATTGGGTCATCCAGAAGAAAGATGGCTACCCAACTTACAACTTTGCCGTTGTGATCGATGACCACGACATGCAAATCTCTCACGTTATCCGTGGAGACGACCACATTGCCAACACCCCAAAACAGCTCATGGTCTATGAAGCCCTTGGATGGGAAGCGCCAGAGTTTGGTCACATGACCTTGATCATCAACTCTGAAACTGGTAAGAAGTTGTCTAAACGGGACACCAATACCCTTCAGTTCATCGAAGATTACCGGAAGAAAGGTTACCTTCCAGAAGCAGTCTTTAACTTTATCGCACTTCTTGGTTGGAACCCTGGTGGGGAAGACGAAATCTTCTCTCGCGAAGAACTTATCAAGCTCTTTGATGAAAATCGTCTCAGCAAGTCTCCAGCTGCTTTCGACCAAAAGAAAATGGACTGGATGAGCAATGAGTACATCAAGAATGCGGATCTTGCGACCATCTTTGAAATGGCTAAACCATTCCTCGAAGAAGCAGGACGTTTGACAGACAAGGCTGAGAAATTAGTGGAACTTTACAAACCACAAATGAAGTCAGTGGATGAAATCGTTCCATTGACAGACCTCTTCTTCTCAGACTTCCCAGAATTGACAGAAGCTGAACGAGAAGTCATGGCTGGTGAAACCGTGCCAATTGTACTAGAAGCCTTTAAGGCAAAACTTGAAGCGATGTCAGATGATGAATTTGTAGTAGAAAATATCTTCCCACAAATCAAAGCGGTTCAAAAAGAGACTGGTATCAAAGGGAAAAATCTCTTTATGCCGATTCGTATCGCTGTTTCAGGGGAGATGCATGGGCCAGAATTGCCAGATACCATCTACTTGCTTGGACGCGAAAAATCCATCCAACATATTGAAAGCATGTTGGAAAAAATCAGATAATTATCAGGAAAGTCCCTATTAAATGGGGCTTTTTGTTTTACCTCTAAAGTAAAAGTATTATAGGATTTTCAAAAAATTTCCCCGGTTTGACAAATTGATCCCACTGAAAACGATTTTATTACTATCTAAAACAAAAATTATAAAAAAATAGCAATAATTAAGGATAATTGCTTCCAAAAATCGACACATTAGTCTATAATGTAAGGGAAATAAAAAATGTAATAAGGAGACAGAAATGTTTTTTAAACGTTCGAACGGTGAATTCCGTGAAACGGATCGTGTGACTCGTTTCAATTGATCAAATCAGGTAAAAACTGGTTGCGTGCTGCGACTTCTAACTTTGGTCTTTTGAAGGTCATTCGTGGTCAAGTCGAAGAGACTGTTGTAGCTGAAGTGCGTGAAGACGCAGTATCAGTGAAAGAAATGACAAGCCGTGGCTTGCTCAAAGGGATCGTAGCAGCTGGGGCTGTTCTTGGTGCAGCTACAGTAGCGAACACTGCAAAAGCAGATGAAACTGGATCAGATGTTGCGACTGCATCTGAGCTTTCAAGTGAAGCTCTTGTAGAACAAGGAAGTACAGTACTTGGTACAACTTCAACAACTGAATCTCAGTCTGAATCAACAACAGAATCAACAACTGAGTCAACAACAGAATCAGCTAGCGCTTCTGCATCTGCAAGTGCTTCAACCTCTACAAGCGTATCTGTATCTCACTCAGCTTCATTGAGCGAACAAGGTTCAGCAGAACTTTCAGCAGCTTCAAGCGAATCAACTGTAGCAGCTGGCTCTGAAGCAAGTGTAGAAAGCACTACAACAGTAGCGAAAGCTGAAGATAAAGTTGTTTTGGAACAAAACACTTCAGAAGCAGCATTGTTGAACAAGATTGCAGGAGACTACTCAGCAACTGTTTCAGCTCCAGAAAAGAAAGCAGCACTTGAAGCTGCCATCGCTAAAGTTCAAACAGAATTGACAGCAAGCAACAGCTTGATCAACGCTAATGCTTCAGCTCAATCTTACGCAGACCAACGCGAACGCTTGAGCAAGTCAGTAGATGACATGATGGCAACTTTGACTGCAGCAGGTTTTACTGGTAACACAACAGTGAATGGTGCTCCAGCAATTTCAGCTCAGTTGGCACCAATCTCTACAGATACTAAAGGTCCTGAAACTACTGTGCCAGCTATTGCAGATCCTAACGGTGCAACGATTGAGGATGCAGCCTTCAACAAAGCAGGTTATGCATTAGATCCAAACGCAGATCGTTATACCTTTGGTGTATGGCAATTCCTTAAGACAGATCATGCTTCTGGCAATAAGACTTATTTTGATTACTACGCTACTCTTTCAGTAGACCGTTCAGCCATCACTGGTAGCCTTTCAGCTAACCCAGATGTACATTTGCGTATTGTGAAGAAATCTGATGGTACTGAAGCTTATACACGTACCCTCAAAGCTGGAGAAAGCAATATCTCTCTTCCAAGCTACATCACTAACAACAACTCTGATGTAACCAATACCTTGACTTACACTGGTGCTAACGGAAGTGATCCAGGTAATGTAACCTTCTCATTGGTCAACGCTAACCTTGAGTATGAAACACTTCAAATTCGTGATACCAACTACCCAGGTAACGAAAATGAAGACAAGCCAAACGTTCAAACTTCGGTTCCTTATGCAGTTGCTGAGCAAACAACTCACTATAAGCTTATCCAAGGTAACTCTACTCCAGGTCAACTTTACAAACCTACTGGAAATGAAACAGATCTGGCAAGCTATACGCAAAAAGGCCTTGCTGGTCAACAATTTACAGCTTCAAACAACCGTGATATCCCTGGTTACAAGCATGTAGCTGCTACAACAGATTCTACTCAAAAAACATCTGGTATCCTTGGTAAGGGTGTTGTCGGTCAAAAACTGGTCGAACTTCAAGGTGGAGCCAACCACTACTATGTGAAACGTATTTCTGAAATCGTTGATACGGAAGGCTCAACTGTAACGAAATTCTACGCTCTTGATCCATCTCAAGTGAACAATTTTGCTACATCTGATATTGGTACAGAAGATGTATCGAAATACACACTCATCTATACAAGTAAAGTTAATAAGGCTGGTGAAGAGTGGAAGGCTGATGAGACTAAAGTTACAAAAGTAAACAGTAAAAATGGTGATTACTATCTTGAAGTCAACGAAACTGCTGGAAGCAAATCACTCATTATTACTGGTTGGTCGTCTGCTACTGAGACAGATACTTATAAACAAATGGACGGAACTCTACACACTTATCCACGTCCATTCAAAGGTGCTCCAAGCACATCATTGACACCTGCGGGTGCTGGTAACAACAGTTACAATGTCATTGCTGGTAAAGTTCCAGAAATCCAAGCAGAAGGATCTGTTGCGAATGACCCAACAGCACCAAATGGTAAAGTATACTCTGAATTGAAGGGTTATTCATCATTCTCAAACAACTACTCAATTCCTACTGCGATTAAACCATCAACTGATGTAAACTATTACTTTGAGAAAATGGGTGATTCTGAGTCTGCATCTCAATCACAATCTTTCTCTACCTCTGCTTCAAACTCGCAATCCGAGTCAGAAGTAGTGTCTAAATCACAATCTGTATCACAATCAGAAGTAGTATCTAAGTCACAATCTGTATCACAATCACAGGCTGTGTCTAAGTCACAATCCGAGTCTGAAGTAGTATCTAAATCACAGTCTGTATCACAATCACAGGCTGTGTCTAAGTCACAATCTGTGTCACAGTCAGAGGCTGTTTCTAAGTCACAATCTGTATCACAATCAGAGTCAGAAGCACCATCTAAGTCACAATCTCAATCGAATACTGAATCAGCTTCACAATCTATTTCAGAGTCACTTTCTGAATCAGCATCAACATCAGCACAAGAATCTGCAAGTGCATCAGCATCTGAGTCAGCTTCTACATCAGCACAAGAATCTGCATCAGCGTCTGCATCTGAATCAGCTTCTACATCAGCACAAGAATCTGCAAGTGCATCAGCATCTGAGTCAGCTTCTACATCAG